>NZ_QGSW01000277.1:0-29669 GCF_003176715.1 Micromonospora sp. S4605 | reverse complement strand
CGGGCGGGCGGGGCGCGGGCGGGCGCGACGGGACCGGAATCGACTCACGGGCTGCACTCTGCGCCCTGCGGGCGACGGCACGCAAGCCCGCAGCCCGGGCCGGCCCAAGTGGTCGGGCGGTTCGTCTGCACGGGCCCCGGGGCGCCCGGGCCCGCGCTGCCGGGCGGCACCACCGCCGGGAGGCCGGTGGGCTCAGCTGGCCCGGTTGGCCGGCCCGAGGGCGGTGCTGTGCAGGATGCGCTGGCGGTCGGGGCCGTCGGCGACGCTGACCAGGAAGCAGCCGGTGCCCGGGCGGAGCAGCGCCGGGACGTCCAGCAGGGCGGCGCCGCGGATCAGCACGGCGGCGAGTTCCCGGTCGGTCAGCCGTACGCCGAGGATGTGCCGGCGGACGTGCCGTCCGCCGGCCAGCAGGGCGGCCCGCCAGGCCGCCGCGGCCAGCCGCGGCCGCCACACCCGGCGCGGCATCGAGGCGCCGGGGAACGGCCCGCCGAGCAGTTCCCGCCGCCCCTGCCGCCAGCCGGCCTCCAGTAGCCGGGCGTACGCCGGCCGGTGTTCCGGGGGCACCGAGAGCCGGTGCAGTTCGTAGCGGCGGCGCAGCCCGCCGACGGCCAGCTCGTGCTCCACCGGGACGTCGAGGCGGGCGAGCAGCTGCCGCATCCGCTGGGCGGCCTCCTCCCGGTTGAACTCCACCGTGCCGTTGCGGTGCGGCGGGGGCGGCTGCCGGTGCCCGGCCGGTGGGGGCATGCAGCGCAGCAGGCAGGCGGCCTCGAACGCGTCGGCCAGGGTCAGCCAGTCCAGCGGCGGCGGCGTCGCCGGCAGCCGGGGGCGGTCGAGCAGGATCGGTTCCAACAGGGGCGCTCCTCGTGGGGCGTCGGGTCCCCTTACCGTGACCCGTGGACCGCCCCCGCGGTACCGATCCGCCCCAGCCTTGAGGAAATCTTGCGGCTGCCCTACAGCTCGGTGACCACCACGTCGACCACCCGTGGCCGTCCGGTGGCCGTGGGCTGCTCCAGCACCGGGTACTTCAGGTCGCGCAGCGCCGTCACCAACCCGTCGGCGGTCCGCGGCCGGGCGCCGGCGAGCAGCAGGTCACGGACCAGCCGGCCCTTGGTCGCCTTGTTGAAGTGGCTCACCACGGACCGGACGGGCACCCCGTCGACGTCGCGTTCGTGCAGCACCCGGACGGTCACCGTGCGCTCGGCCAGCTCGCCGCGGGGCGTCCAGGTCGCCGCGTACGCGCCGGAACGCAGGTCGAGTACCGGCCCGTCGCCGGCCGCCTCGGTCATCGCCGGCGCCAGCGCCCGCCGCCACCACGCCGCCAGCGCGCCGACGCCGGGCAGCTTCACCCCGATCGGGCAGCGGTAGGGCGGGATCCGGTCGGTGAGCCGGACCGCGCCCCACAGACCCGAGCTGACCAGCACCGACCGGCGGGCCGCGCGCAGCGCCGCTGGGGGCAGCGACGCCAGGTCGAGCGCCTCGTAGAGCACCCCGGTGTAGATCCGGCCGGCGGGCGCCGTGGCGGCCTCCCGCAGCCGGGCGTTGCGCCGCAGCTCGCCGGCCTGCCCGGGGCTGAGCCCGAGCGTGGCCCGCGCCGTCTCCGGGTCGCCGGTGGCGAGGGTGACCAGGGCCGCCAGCACCTCCTCCCGGGCCGGGGTCAGCCCCGGCAGGGAGAGCCGGGTCAGGTCCAGCCGGCGGCCGGTGCCGGCGTCGGCCTTCCCCTCCGAGGGTGGCAGCAGGACGAGCATCGGTGACTCCTCGATCGTGCCGGCGGTCGGGCCGGCCCGGTCAGCGTACGGGGCGGGCCTACCGCCACGGCCGCACCGGCTCCGCCGGGTGGTACACGCGATACCCGCCCGCCTCGGTGATCAGCGCGGCGTCGGCCCGGTCGCCGAGCAGCCGGCGCAGCCGCCGCTCCAGGGTCGAGCCGGCCTCGACCACGTAGCCGGGCCGGTCGGCCCGCCCCACCCGGTCCCAGTACGCCGGCACCCGGTTCTGCCCCGGGGTGAGGTGGCCGTCGAGCACCCCGCAGACCACCTCCTCGGCGGTGTTGAAGACCAGCCGGTTGCAGGTCCAGTAGTCGGCGTACACCTCGCGCAGGCCGCTGCCGCGCACCGCGGCGGCCAGGTCGCGGGCCTGCCGCTCCTCGGTCCGCGACGCCGCCGTGCCGACGGCGGCGAAGAGCACGGTGACCACGAGCGTGGTGGCGGCCAGCGCGGCCAGCGCGGCGGTGGCGAGCGCGCCGGTCAGCCGGCCGGCCACCCCGACCGTGCCCCGCCAGCAGGCGACCGCCGCCAGCCAGAGCGGCCAGAGCACCGCCGGCAGCGACAGCTGGAGCACCGACAGGTAGCGCGCGTTGCCCAGCGGGTCGGTGGCGGCCTGCGGGCTGCGCAGGTACGACGCCAGGGTGGCGGCGGCGCCGACGACCAGCGCGAGCTGCACCACCGGGCCGACCCGCCGGCCGCGCGGGCCGCCGCGGCGGTACGCGACCACCGCCACCGCCGCGGCGGCCACCAGCAGCACCGGGTAAAGCAGCCCGAACCACTCCTGCCAGCGGGCGCAGCCGTCGACCGGGCAGAGCCCGCCGGCCAGCGGCACCCCCTCCAGCAGCCCGCCGCGCAGCCGCTCGGACCACGGCGGTACGGCCCCGGTTCCGGCGCTGATCTCGCGGAACACCGACACCGAGTCCTCGCCGGGCGGAGCGACCAGGTTGTCCCGGACCATCGGCGCCACGCCGAGCCCGAAGCCGACCAGCAGCAGTCCGCCGGCCCAGCCGAGCAGCTCCCGCCGGAGCACCCAGAGCAGGGCCAGCCCGGCGGCCGCCAGGTACGGCACGATCAGCCAGTCCGACCAGACGGCCACCCCGGCGAGCAGGCCGAACAGCCCGACGGCCAGCCGGCGGTGGCGGAGCGTACGCCGCGCGAGCCCCACCACGATCAGCAGCATCAGCAGCACCGCCGCCTTCACCTCGGGCCGGCCGCCGACCACGGTGACCTGGTCGCGGATCACCCGCTCCGAGCCGAGCGCCAGCAGGCCGACGACGAAGGTGGCGAACCACGGCGAGCCGATCCGCCGGGTGAGCCGGTGGATCAGCCACAGGAAGAGCGCGTAGAGCGCCAGCAGCGGCAGCCGTAGCACCGGCCAGCTCGGGCCGGCCAGCGCCACCAGCGGCGCGGCCAGGTAGGACTCCAGCATCCCCATGTAGCGCTGCCCGTACAGGAAGACCGGGCGGTCCCGGCCTTCGGCGATGTGCAGCGCGGCCAGCCCGAAGGTCGCCTCGTCGCTGTTGGAGACGGGCACGGTCTGCAGCGTCAGGACGAGCCGGTAGCCGACCCCGACCAGGCCGAACAGCAGCGCGACGAGCGCCGGCCGGTCGAGCTGCGGGCGCCGACGCTCCCGGTTGCGCACTGGTTGCGACACGACCAACGCCCCCGTCGTCGTCCCGACCGGAGTGTTTCACGTACGGCCGGCCGGGCGCGGCGGATCGGCGGAGCCGGCGCCGGGCGGTGCGGTCGTCTCGCGTGGCCGGCCTGGCCGGGGTGTGGCAGGGTGGCAAACGTGCCACCCACTCCCGCCGGCCAGCTGGCCGTACCGCACCTGCACCGGGCCGCGCGGATCGAGGACGCCATCCACCAGCTGGTCGAGCGCCGGCTGCGGCGCACCGGCTGGCGGATCAACATCATCGCGTACACCGGCTACGGCGCGCCGGGTTGGGTGCGGGTGATGTGCCGGGTGCTGCTGGGCCGGCCGGACACCCGCCAGCGGGCCCGGCTGGAGAAGGTGCGCGGCTGGCGCAGCTTCACCACCCTGCCCGCCAAGCACGTGACGGTGACCATCGAGGCGGGTGGGGTGCGGCACGAGGCGCAGGCCGACCGCAGCGGCTTCATCGACACCGTGGTGTCGGCCGACCTGCCGCCCGGCTGGGGGTCGGTGCGGCTGAGCATGCCGGACGCCGAGCCGGCGGAGGCGCCGGTACGCATCCTCGACCCGGACGTCCGGTTCGGTGTCATCTCCGACATCGACGACACGGTCATGGTCACCGCGCTGCCCCGCCCGCTGCTCGCCGCGTGGAACACGTTCGTCCTGGACGAGCACGCCCGCACCGCGGTGCCCGGCATGGCGGTGCTCTACGAGCGGCTGGTCACCGCGCACCCGGGAGCGCCGGTCTTCTACCTCTCCACCGGCGCGTGGAACGTCGCGCCGACGCTGACCCGGTTCCTGTCCCGGCACCTCTACCCGGCCGGGCCGCTGCTGCTCACCGACTGGGGCCCGACGGCCGACCGGTGGTTCCGCAGTGGCCGCGAGCACAAGCGGGTCACCCTGGCCCGGCTGGCCAAGGAGTTTCCCGACGTGCGGTGGCTGCTGGTCGGCGACGACGGCCAGCACGACCAGGAGATCTACCGCGAGTTCGTGGTCGCCCACCCGGAGAACGTGGCCGGGGTGGCGATCCGTCGGCTCTCGCCGACCCAGGCGGTGCTGGCCGGTACTTTGCCGGCTCCGGCCGGGCCCTCGTCGCAGGGGCCGGTGGGGCAGAAGTGGCTCTCCGCGCCGGACGGCGCCGGGCTGTGGAAGCTGCTGCGCGAGGCGGGCCTGGTCTGACGGACGTCCGAGCCGGTGCTCGCCGCCCGGCGGTGACCTGCCGGGGCCTGCGGTCGCGCCGCGGCGGGACGGCGGCGTGGTGACGCAGGGCGACCGACCTGGACAGCACTTCCCTTTCCAGCCTGATACCTCAGAGGCATATTGATGACTCTGAGGTATCAGGCTTGAGGGGCATCGTCGGCAGCCGCGGCGCGAGCCGGGAGGCCCGCCCCGGTCAAGCCGGTCGCAGCCAGAGCACGCCCAGCGGGGGCACCTGGAGCGCGGCGGAGGCCGGCATCGCGTGCCAGGGCACGTCCTCGGCGTGCACCGCGCCCAGGTTGCCCACCCCCGAGCCGCCGTAGTGGTCCGCGTCGGTGTTGAGCACCTCCGCCCAGGTGCCGCCGGACGGCAGCCCGACCCGGTAGTCGCGCAGCGGCAGGGCGGAGAAGTTCGCCACGCAGACCAGCGTGGAGCCGTCCGGGGCGATCCGGACGAACGACACGGTGTTGTTGGCGACGTCGTCACCGGCGATCCAGCGGAAGCCGGCCGGCTCCGTGTCCTGCGCCCAGAGCGCCGGGGTGTCCCGGTAGACCGTGTTCAGGTCGCCGACCAGCCGCTGCACCCCGGCCCGCGCCGGGTCGTGCAGCAGGTACCAGTCCAGTCCGCGCTCCTCGCTCCACTCCCGGTCGTCGGCCAGCTCGCAGCCCATGAAGAGCAGTTGCTTGCCCGGGTGCGCCCACATGTACGCCAGCAGCGCCCGCAGGTTGGCCAGCCGCTGCCAGGTGTCGCCGGGCATCTTCCCGGCCAGCGAGCCCTTGCCGTGCACCACCTCGTCGTGGCTGATCGGCAGCACGTAGTTCTCGCTCCACGCGTACGCCAGCGAGAAGGTGAGCTGGTGATGGTGGTGCTGCCGGTAGATCGGGTCCTTCGAGGTGTAGAGCAGGGTGTCGTGCATCCAGCCCATGTTCCACTTGAACCCGAAGCCGAGCCCGCCGTCGGCGGTCGACCGGGTCACGCCCGGCCAGGCCGTCGACTCCTCGGCGACCATCACCACCCCGGGGTGGTGCTTGTAGACGGTGGCGTTGACCTCCTGGAGGAACGCGATCGCCTCCAGGTTCTCCCGGCCGCCGTGCACGTTCGGCGTCCACTGCCCCTCCTGGCGGGAGTAGTCCAGGTAGAGCATCGAGGCGACCGCGTCCACCCGCAGCCCGTCGACGTGGAACTCCGTCAACCAGTAGAGCGCGTTGGCGACCAGGAAGTTGCGCACCTCCCGGCGGCCGAAGTCGAAGACGTACGTGCCCCAGTCGGGGTGCTCGCCCCGCCGCGGGTCGGGGTGCTCGTAGAGCGGGGTGCCGTCGAAGCGGGCCAGCGCCCACTCGTCCTTGGGGAAGTGCGCCGGCACCCAGTCCAGGATCACCCCGATCCCGGCGCCGTGCAGCCGATCCACCAGGTAGCGGAAGTCGTCCGGGTCGCCGAATCGGGAGGTCGGGGCGTAGTAGCCGGTGACCTGGTAGCCCCACGAGCCACCGAACGGGTGCTCCATCACCGGCAGGAACTCCACGTGGGTGAAACCCAGCTCGGTGACGTACGCGGTCAGCTCGTCGGCCAGTTCCCGGTAGCCCAGGCCGGGCCGCCAGGAGCCCAGGTGCACCTCGTAGACGCTCATCGGCTCCTGGTGCGGCCGGCGGGCGGCCCGCCGCTCCAGCCAGGCGGCGTCGGACCACTCGTAGCGGGAATGGTGCACCACCGACGCGGTGGCCGGCGGCACCTCCGCGTACGCGGCGAACGGGTCGGCCTTGTCCCGCCACTGCCCGTCGGCGCCGTGCACCCGGTACTTGTACCGGGCGCCGACCCGGACGCCGGGCACGAACACCTCCCACACCCCGCTGGCGCCGAGCGAGCGCATCGGCCAGCCGTCGTCCGGGGCCCAGCCGGTGAAGTCGCCGACCACCCGCACCCCGCGTGCGTTCGGCGCCCAGACCGTGAAGGCGACCCCCTCGTCGAAGACGCGGGCGCCGAGCGCCTCCCAAAGCCGCTCGTGCCGGCCCTCGCCGATCAGGTGCAGGTCCAGCTCGCCCAGCGTGGGCGGGTAGCGGTAGGGGTCGTCGTGGACGCTGCCGTCGACCTCCAGCCGGTAGTCGAGCACGGTGCCCGGCACCGCCGCCTCGAAGACGCCCGCGTCGTGCACCCGCTTCATCGGGTGCCGCTCCTCGCCGACCAGGACGGCCACGTCGCCGGCGCCCCGGCGCAGGGTGCGGATGGTGGTCCGGCCGTCGGCGGGGTGCGCGCCGAGCACGGCGTGCGGGTCGTGCGTCGCGCCGGTGATCAGCTGCTCCATCGGGCGTCGTCCTCCTGCGCGGGTGCGGTGGGGGCGGTGCCGCCCGACAGGTCGGCGGGCACGTCGGCGACGGTCAGCTCGGCCGGGGCCGCCACCGCCGGGGGTGGGGTGTCGGGAGCGGTCGGGCGGCGCACGGTCAGCACGTGCGCGGGTTGCAGGTACGGGTCGAGACGGACCGCGTTGCGCTGGCCCCACTCGTACCGGGCGCCGGTCAGCTCGTCGTGCACGGTGAACCGCTCGTGCCAGTCGAAGCCGAGCGCGGGCAGGTCCAGGGTGGTGTTGCCCCACTGCACCTCGCCCGGGTCGAACGAGCAGACCACGATGACCGCGTTGCCGGTGTCCGGGTCGTGCTTGGACCAGCAGAGCAGCGCCGGGTTGTCGATGTCGTGGAAGACCAGGTTGCGCAGCCGGTGCAGGGCCGGGTTGTCCCGCCGGACCCGGTTGAGGGTGGCGATGAACGGGGCCAGCGAGCGGCCCTGCGCCTGCGCGCCGGCCCAGTCCCGCGGGCGCAGCTCGTACTTCTCGTTGTCCAGGTATTCCTCGGCGCCGGGGCGGGCTTCGTGCTCGAAGAGCTCGTAGCCGGCGTACATGCCCCAGGAAGGGGAGAGCAGGGCGGCCAGCACCGCCCGGATCTTGAACATCGGCGGGCCGCCGTGCTGCAGCGACTCGTGCAGGATGTCCGGTGTGTTCGGCCAGAAGTTCGGTCGCATGTAGTCGGCCGCCGCGACCAGCTCCGCGCAGTACGCCCGCATCTCGGCCGCCGAGGTGCGCCAGGTGAAGTAGGTGTACGACTGGGTGAAGCCGATCTTGCCGAGCCCGTGCATGATCGCCGGCCGGGTGAACGCCTCGGCGAGGAAGAGCACGTCCGGGTCGACCTGCTTGACCTGCCAGATCAGCCAGTGCCAGAAGTCGAACGGCTTGGTGTGCGGGTTGTCCACCCGGAAGATCCGGATCCCCTCGCCGACCCAGTGCAGCACCACCCGCAGGATCTCCGCGCGGATCCCCTCCGGGTCGTTGTCGAAGTTCAGCGGGTAGATGTCCTGGTACTTCTTCGGCGGGTTCTCCGCGTACGCGATGGTGCCGTCGGCCCGGGTGGTGAACCACTCCGGGTGCTCGGCCACCCAGGGGTGGTCCGGCGCGCACTGCAACGCCAGGTCCATCGCCACCTCCAGGCCCTGCTCGGCGGCGGCGGCGATGAAGTCCCGGAAGTCCTCGGCCGTACCCAGGTCGGGGTGGATGGCGTCGTGCCCGCCCTCCTCGGCGCCGATCGCCCAGGGCGAGCCGACGTCGTCCGGCCCGGCGGTGAGCGAGTTGTTGCGGCCCTTGCGGTTGATCCGGCCGATCGGGTGGATCGGCGGCAGGTAGAGCACGTCGAAGCCCATCGCGGCGACGCCGGGCAGGCGTTCGGTGGCGGTGGCGAAGGTGCCGGAGCGGGCCGGCGCGTCGACGGTGGCCGGGATCGCCCCCTCCGAGCGGGGGAAGAACTCGTACCAGGCGGAGAAGAGGGCGCGCTCCCGGTCCACCCAGAGTTGGTGCTCCTCCCCGGTGGTGACCAGTTCGCGCACCGGGTGCTCCCAGAGCAGCCCGGCCAGGTCGAGGGCGGGGACGACCCGCCGGGGCAGGTCGACCTCGTCGTCGCGCAGCGCCTCCGCCGCCGCGCGGACCCGGTCCCGGTCGGCGGCCGGCACCAGCTTCAGCGCCGCCGTCAGCACCCGGGCCCCCTCGGCCAGGTCGTTGGCCAGCTCGGCCGCGCCCTGACCGGCGGCGATCTTCTTGCTGACCGCGTTCTGCCAGGTGAGGTACGGATCCTGGAACGCCTGGACGGCGAAGGTCCAGGTGCCGACCGTGTCCGGGTGGATGGTGGCGTGCCAGCGGTCCTGGCCGGGCTCGCCCGGGCGCATCCGGGTGAACGGGCGTGGCTGCCCGTCGGGGCCACGCCAGACCACGTTGCAGCCGAGCGCGTCGTGGCCCTCGCGGTAGGCCCGCGCCGCGACCGGCACCGCCTCGCCGACCACGGCCTTGGCCGGGTAGCGACCGCACGAGACGACGGGGGAGACGTCTTCGATCGGGAACCGTCCAGTCACCCCGCCAACCTACTGCGCGTGATCCGTTCCCGCGCGGCTCAGCCGGCGGCGCCCACCGACCGGTACACCTCCAGCGTCCGCCGGGCCACGGTGTCCCAGGAGAAGTGCTCCACCGCCCGGCGCCGGCCGGCCCGGCCGAACTCGGCAGCCCGCTCCGGGTCGGCCAGCACCTCGTTGATCCGGGCCGCCAGGTCGGCGACGAAGGCCGCCGGGTTCAGCGGGCGGCCGGAGCCGTCGGTGGCCTGCTCGATCGGCACCAGCAGCCCGGTCTCGCCGTCCGCGACCACCTCCGGGATGCCGCCGGTGGCGGTGGCCACCACGGCCGTCTCGCAGGCCATCGCCTCCAGGTTGACGATGCCCATCGGCTCGTAGACGGACGGGCAGACGAAGACGGTGGCGTGCGTGAGTACCTGGATCACCTCGTGCTTGGGCAGCATCTCGGCCACCCAGACCACCCCCGAGCGGGTGGCCCGCAGCTCGTGCACCAGGTTCTCCACCTCGACGGCGATCTCCGGAGTGTCCGGCGCGCCGGCGAGCAGCACCAGCTGGGTGTCGGCCGGCAGGTCCCGGGCCGCCCGCAGCAGGTACGGCAGCCCCTTCTGCCGGGTGACCCGGCCGACGTACACCACGCTCGGCCGGGCCGGGTCGATGCCGAGCCGGTCCACCACGTCGGTGCCCCGGTCCGGCGCGTACTGCCCGGTGTCGATGCCGTTGTGCACCACCCGGACCCGCTCCGGGTCCACCTGCGGGTACGCGGCCAGCACGTCGCGGCGCATCCCGGCGCTGACCGCGATCACCGCGTCGGCGGCCTCCACCGCGGTCCGCTCGCACCAGGAGGAGAGCGCGTAGCCGCCGCCGAGCTGCTCGGCCTTCCACGGCCGCAGCGGCTCCAGGCTGTGCGCGGTGACCACGTGCGGCACCCCGTACAGCAGCTTCGCGGTGTGCCCGGCCAGGTTGGCGTACCAGGTGTGGCTGTGCACCACGTCGGTGCCGGCGCAGCCGGCCGCCATCTCCAGGTCCACCCCCATGGTGCGCAGCGCGGCGTTCGCGCCGGTCAGGGCGAACGGCTCGGCGTACGCGGTGACGCCCGGCTCGGTGCGCGGCGCGCCGAAGCAGTGCACCCGCACCTCGGCCAGCCGGCGCAGCTCCCGGGCCAGGTACTCGACGTGCACCCCGGCGCCGCCGTACACCTCCGGCGGGTACTCCCGGGTGAGCAGGTCGACGCGCAGCTGAGGGGAGTCGGTCACCCCCCGCACCCTAGTGCAGAAGTGTGCCCGTACGAGTGGTGAAGTCCGACGCGGATGGATAGCGTCGGAGCATGGCTGACAAGGTGCTCGCGATCGTCCTGGCCGGCGGGGAGGGCAAGCGCCTGATGCCGCTCACCACGGACCGGGCGAAGCCGGCCGTCCCCTTCGGCGGGATGTACCGCATGGTCGACTTCGTCCTCTCCAACCTGGCCAACGCCGGCTACCTCAAGATCGTGGTGCTGACCCAGTACAAGTCGCACTCGCTCGACCGGCACATCACCAAGACCTGGCGGATGTCCACCCTGCTGGGCAACTACGTGACCCCGGTGCCGGCGCAGCAGCGCCGCGGCCCCTGGTGGTTCGCCGGCTCGGCCGACGCGATCTACCAGAGCTTCAACCTGATCCACGACGAGCAGCCCGACTACGTGATCGTCTTCGGCGCCGACCACATCTACCGGATGGACCCGCGGCAGATGGTGGAGGACCACATCGCCTCCGGCGCCGCGGTCACCGTGGCCGGCATCCGGCAGCCGCTGTCGATGGCCGACCAGTTCGGCGTGATCGAGGTCGGCGAGGACGGCCGGCGGATCCGGGCGTTCCGCGAGAAGCCCACCGACGCGGTCGGCCTGCCCGACGCCCCCGACGAGATCTACGCCTCGATGGGCAACTACGTCTTCACCACCAAGGCGCTCTGCGACGTCGTCGAGCGCGACGCGGAGGACAAGTCCAGCAAGCACGACATGGGCGGCAGCATCATCCCGATGCTGGTCGAGCGGGGCGAGGCGAACGTCTACGACTTCCGCGACAACGAGGTGCCGGGCAGCACCGACCGGGACCGCGGCTACTGGCGTGACGTGGGAACGCTCGACTCGTTCTACGACGCCCACATGGATCTGATCAACGTGCACCCGGTGTTCAACCTCTACAACTTCGAGTGGCCGATCTACACCGAGCAGCCGCCGTACCCGCCGGCCAAGTTCGTGCACCAGTGGGGCGAGCGGGTCGGCCGGGCGGTCGCCTCGATGGTCTCGCCCGGCGCGGTGATCTCCGGCTCGCTGGTGGAGAACTCGGTCGTCTCGCCCAAGGTCAAGGTGCACTCCTGGGCGCACGTCGACGGTTCGGTGCTGATGGAGGGCGTCGAGATCGGCCGGCACGCGGTGGTCCGCCGGGCCATCCTCGACAAGAACGTGGTCGTGCCGGAGGGCGCCGAGATCGGCGTCGACCTGGAGAAGGACCGGCAGCGCTACACCGTGTCGGACAACGGCGTCGTGGTGATCGGCAAGGGGCAGCGGGTGGAGCTGTGAGGCACCGCCACGTGTGACCCCGCCCGCCCGAGGGAAAGAGTCGACGTCCGTCCCCGTCTGAGGAGGTTGCCGCAGTGGCCCATCCCCGTGCCGGCCAGCCCGCCGAGCCCGCCGACCTGGTCGACGTGCCGAGGCTGGTGACCGCCTACTACGCCGAGCACCCGGATCCGCACGACCCGGCGCAGCAGGTCTCCTTCGGCACCTCCGGCCACCGTGGGTCGAGCCTGCGCAGCGCGTTCAACGAAGACCACATCCTCGCCGTCACCCAGGCGCTCTGCGACCACCGCCGGGAGCGCGGCCCGGACGGCCCGCTTTTCCTCGCCCGGGACACCCACGCCCTCTCCGCCCCGGCGGCGGTGACCGCGCTGGAGGTGCTCGCCGCCAACGGGGTCACCGTGCTGGTGGACAGCCGGGACGGCTACACCCCCACCCCGGCGCTGTCGCACGCCGTGCTGACCCACAACCGGGGCCGCACCACCGGGCTCGCCGACGGCATCGTGATCACCCCGTCGCACAACCCGCCCGACGACGGCGGCTTCAAGTACAACCCCACCCACGGCGGCCCGGCCGACAGCGACGTCACGAAGTGGATCCAGGACCGGGCCAACGCGATCCTCGCCGGCGGGCTGAAGGAGGTCAAGCGCGTCCCGTACGCCCGGGCCCGCGTCGCCGACACCACCGGGACGTACGACTTCCTCGCCGGCTACGTGGACGACCTGCCGGCGGCCATCGACATCGACGCGATCCGCGCCGCCGGCGTGCGGATCGGCGCCGACCCGCTCGGCGGGGCGAGCGTGGCCTACTGGGGTGAGATCGCCGAGCGGCACCGGCTGGACCTGACAGTGGTCAACCCGACCGTCGACCCCACCTGGCGGTTCATGACCCTGGACGGCGACGGCAAGATCCGGATGGACTGCTCCTCGCCGAACGCGATGGCCTCGCTGATCGCCGCCCGCGCCGACTACCAGGTCTCCACCGGCAACGACGCCGACGCCGACCGGCACGGCATCGTCACCCCCGACGCCGGGCTGATGAACCCCAACCACTACCTGGCGGTCGCGATCGCGCACCTGTTCCGCACCCGCACCGAGTGGGGGCCGGCCGCCGCGGTCGGCAAGACCCTGGTCTCCTCGTCGATGATCGACCGGGTCGCCGCCGACCTGGGCCGCCCGCTGCTGGAGGTGCCGGTCGGCTTCAAGTGGTTCGTGCCCGGCCTGCTCGACGGCGCGGTCGGCTTCGGCGGCGAGGAGAGCGCCGGCGCGTCGTTCCTGCGCCGCGACGGGAGCACCTGGACCACCGACAAGGACGGCATCCTGCTCTGCCTGCTCGCTGCCGAGATCATCGCGACCACCGGGCGCACCCCCAGCCAGCACTGGACCGAGCTGGCCGAGCGCTTCGGCGCGCCCTCGTACGCCCGGATCGACGCCCCGGCGAGCCGGGAGGAGAAGGCGGTGCTCGGCAAGCTCTCCCCGGAGCAGGTGACCGCGACCGAGCTGGCCGGCGAGCCGATCACCGCGACGCTCACCACCGCGCCGGGCAACGGCGCGCCGATCGGCGGGCTCAAGGTGACCACCGAGTCGGGCTGGTTCGCCGCCCGGCCCTCCGGCACCGAGGACGTCTACAAGATCTACGCCGAGTCGTTCCAGGGCCCCGAGCACCTCACCCGCATCCAGCAGGAGGCCAAGGACCTGGTCTCAGAGGTGCTCAAGCAGGCCTGATCCGCCCTCGACCCGGTTCAGCGCGGCGGGGGCAGCTCGCGGCGGTTGAGCTGCTGGCGCAGGTTCTCGGGGAGCAGCTCGCGCAGCTGGTCGGGGAGCAGCGGAAGATCCAGCAGGCTCAGCTTGAGCTGGTTGCGCTCCTGGTAGCGGCGCGGGTCCAGGCGGACCACCAGGCCCGCGTCGCGCCGGTAGCGCACCTGCACCGACCCCTCGGTCGCGGCGTCCCGGATGATCACACCGTCCATCTCGACGGCGACCGGCCCGGAGCCGGGCCGCAGGTCCAGCCGGATGGTCTCCTCCGGGGAGAGCACCACCGAGCGGGAGATGCCGGCCATCGGGGCGGAGGGGGTCACCACCACCGCGTCGGTGGCGGGCGAGATCAGCGGTCCGCCGGCGGCGTAGCTGTACGCGGTCGACCCGGTCGGGGTGCTCACCACCAGCGCGTCGCAGCGGTAGTAGCCGTACTGCTGGCCGTCGACGGAGAGAGTGGCGTTGACGAAGCCGGCGCCGGGCTGGCGGACCAGCGCGACGTCGTTGAACGCGACCACGTCGTCGCCGCAGACGTCGCAGGCCAGGCAGCTGTGCCGCTCGACGGTGAAGTCCTTGTTCGCGAGCCGTTCCAGCGCTCGTGGCAGGTCCGGCGGCTCCACCTCCACCAGGAAGCCGAGCTTGCCGACGTGCACGCCGAGCACGGGCTTCGGGTCGCGTACCGCGGAGCGCAGCGCGCCGAGCATCGTGCCGTCCCCGCCGATGGCGACCAGGGCGGTCGACGCGGCCGCCACCTCGTCGACCGGTAGCGGCTCGACCGTGGCCGGCACCCGGTGCTTGTCCTCGGCGCGTACCGCCAGGCCCATCCGGTGCCGGGCCGCCCAGTCGGCGATGGTCCCGACCACCTCGGAGACGTCCCGGTTGGGGTGCAGCACCAGCCCGAGCCGGATCCGTTTCATGGTCCAAGCTCACCATATTCCTGGCCGGCCCGACGATGTAAGCGGCAGGTGGGTTGCGGCGGATGCCCTCCGAGCGGCCGATCTCAGTGTCCTCGCGGCCGAAAGCAACGCGGTGCGAGCGTGCCGGGCGAAGCGTGCGGAGGTTGACCCCGGTTCCGCTGTTCATGAAATGACTGTGAACGTGAGCCTACATATGGAGATCCTCCGCCGATCGGTTGAGGTTTACCGTCCGGGCACGGGCAAGGGGTGCGCAACGTTCTCGTGCTCGTGACCGATCCGGCGGTGCGTCGTTTATCCGATCGTTACCGGACGGGAAGGACCCTTCATGCACGCCTGCGCTCCTTCGCGCCCCGCAACGGCCGTCCGTTCCGATGACGCCGCCGCGGCCACTGCCGGCGTGCGTGTGAGGCCGCGTGACCTCGCCCTCGTCCTGCCGTTCGTCGGTATGCCCGTGGCGATCCTCCTGGACGGTTCCGCAGTCGTGGCGGATGGGCTGGCGCCGCTGCTCGGCTCGGCCGCGGCTGGCGAGCACCTGCTCCTCAACCTGGACATCTGCGCGGTGGTCCTGGTGTCGATGGGCGTCTGGGTCGCCAGGGGATTCCGGGCGCCGCACGGGTTGTGGCCTTTCGTCCTGCTGCTGCTGTCATTTTCGCCGGCGTTGCTGCTGACATCGTTCGGTCCGTATTCGGCGAGCAAAGTAATGCAGATGATGACGATGATGCCACTCCTCATCTTTGGGTCACTTCTCGTCTTCGACCGTCCGGCGCGACGCATGGCGGTCTTGTGGGTGCTGGCATTTTTCGGTTCATTGGTGGCGGTGTTGGCCATCGCCTTCCCTGATCCTCTGTTCGAGACCAGGGATGCGGTGGTGCTCCGGGGAAGCGCGACGATTACAACGGCGCGCGCCATCGGTTACGCGGTAGTGGCGCTGCTGTGTCTGGGCGTCCTGGTCCGTCGAATTCGGATGGCGGCACTCGTGACCGCTGCCGTGCTCGCCGTGCCGTTGGTGCTGACCGGGTCCCGAGGACCGGTCGTGGCGTTGGCCGCCGCCGCCATCGCCTTGGCGGCGCTCCGCAGCCGGGGCAGTCGACTGCGTACGGCACTCCCGGTGGCCGGGCTGGGTGCCGTGCTGGCGATCGCCCTCACCTCGTCCTTCCTCCCGGAGGCGGTCGCCTCCCGGTTCGAGGTGCTCTTCGGCGGTCCGCTCGACCAGTCGTCCGAGGCCCGGGTCCTGTTGTCGCACCTCGCACTGGACGCCGTATGGGCGCATCCGCTCGGTCTGGGCTGGGGTGACTTCGCCTCGGTCGTACCGGCTGGCCTTCTGGCGGTCGTTCCGGGCCGGGAACACGTCGTGTACCCGCACAACCTTCCATTGGAGGTGGCGGTCGAGGGCGGCTTGGCGGCGGTGGCCGGACTTCTGCTGCTGACGTTCGCCCTGATCAGGGCAGTCAGGGCGAACGCCGCGGATCCGTCCGTGGCTGCCGCTACCTGTCTGTTGGTGTTCGCGTTCGTGAACTCTCTGTTCAGCTCTGACATCAATGGCAACCACCTGGTATGGGTGCTGTGTGCCGCTGTCCTCGCTGCCCGACCGGAGCCAACGACGCGGCCCCGACACGCGGTGTCATCGCAGGCGCCGACCCTCGTCACAGCGTCCCGATGAGACAAGCCGCACGACGGCTGCGGAAGGTCTCCCGCCAGCGAGTTCGCGCCTTCGCGAGCCTGGTCCTCGCCCAGATGGTGAACCTCGGCGTCATCCTGGTGATCACTCGGATCTACGCACCGGCTGCGTTCGGACGTTACGCCGCCCTCGCGGCGGTCGCCGCAGTCCTTGGTGGAGCGAGTTCCCTCCGGCTGGATGTTGCGGCGACAACCGCTGATGCCGCTGACGCCGCTGTCCTCCTGCGTACCGCCCGCCGCCTCAACATCACTGTCGGCTGCCTGGTCATGGTGGCCGCGCTCTCCTGGCAGGGCCTGACAGCCGCCCTCGGCGTCGCTGCGGTGTTCGAGGCGGTTGTCCTCGGTGCCGCCACCGCGGCCATCGGCCTGTCCACGACGCTCGTCTACGCGCGCGTTCGAGACCGCAGATACGGTCTGGTCGCCGCCTCCAAACTGCTGACTGCCGTGGTGCAGGGGGCCGGCCAGATCGGGCTGGGGTTGTTCGGCCGGACGGCGGCCGTCCTGTTGATCGCGACCGCGCTCGGGTATGCCGCAGCCGCATTGTTGCTGGCCCGGCCGGCCCCCCACGGGGCCGGCGCGACGCGGTGTGGCGTTCGCGAGGTGCTGAACCGCCACCGTGGGTTCATGGTCGCCTCAGCCCCCGCCGGCCTGATCAACGGGCTCACCATGAACGTGCCGCTGTTCATCGCCGCCGTGGCCGTGGGCAGCGCGCAGGCTGCCGATCTCGCACTCGCACTCCGGGTGGGTGCGCTTCCGTCTGCGCTGTTCGGGCAGGCACTCATGCCGATCTTGTACGGAGAGATCGCACACCAACTGCGGTCGGCGCAGGAGCAGGCCCTGGCCAGTTACGATCGCGCGCTGACTGGACTGTCGATCTGTGGTGCCGCGGTACTGACGGCCCTCTCGCTTGGCATGTATACCGCGGCGCCGCAGGTGCTGGGGCCACAGTGGGTTCACGTCGGCCCGATGTTGTTGCTCCTCACTCCCTTTCTGGTCGGCCAGTTCGCCGTGGTACCACTCAGCCAGACGCTGTCCGGAGCCGGGTTCAACGAACGCCAACTGATCTGGGACGTGTGCCGGCTCGGCATGGCGGTGGCGGCCTTCCTGCCGCTGGTGGCCGGTTGGTCAGACCTGGGAGTGGCGGTGGCGCTCTACTCGGCGGCGATGGTCGGTGCCTACCTCGCCCATGTTGTGCTCTCGCGGCAGGCGTTGAAGGGGATTCGCCGAGCGGCGGTCGCGGTACCGAGCATCGCCGACCGAAGCGACCGACTCATGCTGCGTACCGGTGATGCGTGAGGCGGGTGGAAATGCCGACCACACACCTCGCGTCGCGGAAGAGGAGGCCGGGGCCCGCTGTCAGCGGCGGCTGCCGGCGGACGAGCGCTCGCCATTGGTCGGTGCGGTTGCTGCGCCCGCCAAACCCCAACCAGACGGAGAGACATGGACACCCTGAACGATGAGATCCGGACCGATCGGTGGCGCCTTCGCGCGCCCGCGGCCGCCCGGTTGGGCCGCACCGTTTGCATCCCGACGGTTCATCCGACCGGCGATCAACGTGTGCTGCGCTGCGCTCAGTCAGCGCTCGACGCCGGCTACGACATCGACCTCATCTGGCTCGGTGGTGGCTCGGCGCACGGCCATCCGCACCCCAGAGTGCGGGAGACCCGGTTGCCTGAGGTGCGCTCGATCCGCCATCGGCTCGAACTCGTGCCCACGGTGGTGCGGCTGGCCGAGTCCCGAGCGGCTGACGCCTGGCACATTCATGACTTCTACCTGCTCCGGGCGGCCTGTGCCTGGTCGCGTCGTACGGGCCGGCCAGTTCTCTACGACGTCCATGAGTACTATCCGGAGTACTACTCTCACCGCCTTCCCGGCCCGCCCTGGATGCGGGGGCAGGCCCGGCGCCTGATCGCCGGTCTCGAACGGCATTACGCATCCAAGGTGGCCGGAGTCAACGCGGTGAGCGACCGCATCGCATCGCGCCTCGCCGCGACCGGCGTTCCCGCCGTGGCTACCCCCAACTTCCCGTCCGAGGAGGCACTGGGCGACCAGCACCGACCACTGGTGGCCGCACTGTTGAAGCGGGTGGTCCATACCGGGAGCCTCACGCCGGAGTTCGGCTCCGACGTACTCCTGTCAGTGGCCCACGAACTTGCCCGACAGGCACCTGAGGTGGAGCTGGTGGTGGTGCGGCGGTTCCCGTCCGAATCGGCGCGAGCGGCGTTTTCCGAACTGCTGCAGCGACGCGGCACCCCGCCGAATCTCACTCTGGTGGATCCATTGCCCGCCCACGAGCTGTCCCGACTCCTCGCGAGCTGCGGGATCGGCATCTCCTTCCTGCAAGACGTGGGCCAGGCGTCGTTGTGCGTGAGCACGAAGCTCTACGAGTACGTGACCGTCGGTCTGGCCATCGTCGCGTCCGACCTGACCGGGGCGAGGGAATTCATCGAGGCCTCCGCCGCCGGCGTCCTCGTTGACCCGCGGCGGCCCTCGGCCTACGTCCAAGCGATTCTCCGGACACTCGACGACGCCGACCGCACGTGCGCGGCGGTCAACGCGGCGGCCGCGGCCGCCCGGGAGCGCATGTCGTGGGAGAAGGCGTGCGCCCCCGCTCTTCAAGCTTTGATGCGTCAGGTTGTCGGCTGAGCGGAGGGAGTCGTACGAACTTTCGAGCCGTCTGCGTCGTTTGGCGTTTCCTGTCCGTATCTGGCTCGTTGCCCGGTTTGTGGCCGAACCACGTGGCCAGGGGGAGAGAGCCTGGACGATCGGCCCGCGACGAACGGAGCCGCAGTGACGTTGACGACGAACGGGCGCCGGGTACTGATCACCGGTGGTACCGGATCATTCGGTCAGACCATGGTGCGCCGGCTCCTCGACCGAGGGGTCGAGGAGGTCCGGGTGCTCAGCCGGGACGAGGCCAAACAGGACGCGATGCGCCGACTGCTCGGGGACAACCGGGTCCGGTACCACGTCGGCGACGTGCGGGACTACGACTCGGTGCTGCGGGCCAGCCGTGGCATCGACTACGTCTTCCACGCGGCGGCCCTGAAGCAGGTGCCGTCCTGCGAGTTCTTCCCGCTGGAGGCGGTCCGCACCAACGTGGTGGGCAGCGCCAACGTCGTCGAGGCGGCGCAGCGCAACGGAGTCGGCTCGGTGGTCGTGCTGAGCACGGACAAGGCCGTCTACCCGGTGAACGCGATGGGCATGACCAAGGCCCTCATGGAGAAGGTGGCGCAGGCGCACGCGCGGAACAACCCGAACAGCGGCACCACCGTCTCCTGCGTCCGGTACGGCAACGTCATGTACTCGCGTGGCTCGGTCATCCCGCTCTTCATCGAGCAGATCAAGGCCGGCCGCGCGCCCACCGTGACGGACCCGGGCATGACCCGGTTCCTGATGTCCCTCGAGGAATCGGTGGAGTTGGTCGAGCACGCCTTCCAGCACGCCCGGGCCGGCGACATCTTCATTCGCAAGGCCGCCGCCTGCACCATCGGCGACCTGGCCGAGGCCGTCTGCCAGCTGTTCGACGTACCGGCCAAGCTCGACGTCATCGGCGTACGCCACGGCGAGAAGCAGGACGAGACGCTGGCCAGTCGGGAGGAGCTCGCCCAGGCCGACGACTTCGGCGACTTCCTCCGGGTGCCGCTCGACGCCCGGGACCTGAACTACGCGCTCTACGTCTCCGAGGGCGAACTCGCGGCGGGGCCGGTCGAGGACTTCAACTCGGCCAACGCGCCGCGGCTGGACGTACCCGCGATTGTCGAGCTGCTGAAGACGTTGCCGGAGGTCCGTGCGGAACTGGCCCTACGGGATCCGGTGCTGGCGTGCTGAGGCTCGCGATCACCGGTGCCGGCGGCTTCCTCGGATGGCATGTGCGGGTGCTGCTGCGCGCACTCGGCTGGCCCGAGCCCGCCGTCGTCACCCGGGCCGACCTGACCGACCCGAACCAGGTGGCCGCGAAGGTCGCCGGGGTCGACCGGGTGCTGCATCTGGCCGGGGTGAGCCGGGGGGAGCCCGCCGAGGTGGCGGGTGGCAACGTCGACCTCGCCGTTCAGCTCGCCGAAGGGCTGCGGCGCTGTCCGACCCCGCCCGGCGCCCTGGTCTTCGCCAACTCCGTGCAGGTCGGCAACGGCACCCCGTACGGCGACGCCAAGGCCGCCGCCGCCGGCGTGCTCGCCGATGTCGGGCTGCCCTTCGACGACCTGATGTTGCCGAACCTCTACGGGGAGCACGGCCGGCCGCACTACAACTCAGCGGTGGCCACCTTCTGTCGGCTGCTGGCCGACGGGGGGCGACCCGAGGTGCACGGCGACCGGGAGCTTGCCCTCGTGCACGTCACCGATGCGGCGGCCCGGCTGGCCGGGATACCGGCCGGCGGGTCCTGGGACCCCGCCATGCCGGCGCTGCGGAGCGGCGTCCGAGCCCTCGCGGACCGGCTCACCGAGATCGCCGCCGTCTACCGCACCGGCGAGATTCCGTCCCTGCTGGATCGGCACGACGTGCGACTGTTCAACACCTACCGGTCCCACTGCTTCCCGGCGCACTACCCGCTGGCGCTGCCGCGCCGGGCGGACGCCCGGGGTGAGCTCGTCGAGACCGTCAAGGCACACGGGGGCGCCGGCCAGACCTTCTGCTCGACCACCCGGCCGGGAGTCACCCGCGGTGAGCATTTCCACCTGGCCAAGGTGGAACGCTTCGTGGTGCTGCGCGGTTCGGCCGAGATCAGCCTGCGCCGGGTCGGCGACACCGAGGTGCTCCGGTTCCCAGTCACCGGCACCGAGCCGGTGTTGATCGACATGCCCACCATGTGGGTGCACAAGCTGGTCAACACCGGCCCGGACGAGCTGGTCACCATGTTCTGGACGAACGAGCTGTTCGACCCGGCCCGACCGGACACCTGGCCGGAGCCGGTGGAGGCGGTCCGCCCGTCGCCCGTGGCGGTCGCCGCGTGAAGGTCGGTCTGGTCAGTCAGTGGTATCCGCCCGAGGGCGTGTTCATCCCGGGCAATCTCGCCAGCCAGCTCGCCGAACGGGGCCACGAGGTGCGGGTGCTCACCACGTTCCCGAGCTACCCGCACGGCCGGGTCTTTCCCGGTTGGCGGCAGCGGTGGCGGCACCGCGAGATCGACGGCCGGGTGGCGATCCGCCGAGTGCCCGCGTACCCGAGCCACGACACCTCGGCCGCCCGGCGCGCGCTGAGCCATCTCTCCTTCGGGGCCAGCAGTGCGTTGGCCGGTTTCGGCTGGTTGGGCGGCGTCGACGTGACCTACGTCTACCACCCGCCCCCGACCGCCATCGCCGCCGCGGCACTGGTCCGGGCGGCCCGGCGAACCCCCATCGTGCTGCACGTGCAGGACATGTGGCCCGAGTCGGTGCTGCAGTCGGGGATGGCGCCGACCGGCCGGGGCGGCCGCGCCCTGGAGCGCGGCCTCACCACGTTGATGCGGACCACGTACCGGCTGGCGGGCGCCATCGTGGTGATCTCGCCGGCGATGGCCGACCTGGTGGTGGAGCGGGGGGCCGATCCGGCCCGGGTGCGGGTGGTGTGGAACTGGACCGACGACGCGCTGTTCCGCCCGGTGCCGGCCACCGACGGGGCCCGCGCCGTGCTCGGCCATCGGGGCCGCTGCACCGTGATGTTCGCCGGCAACCTGGGACTGTTGCAGGGGATCGAGACGGCGATCCGGGCCGCGGCCGCCGTCGGTGACCGGATGGACCTGGTGCTGGTGGGTTCGGGCGCCGACGAGGATGCCGCGCGGCGGCTCGCCACCGACCTTGGCGCCGACAACGTACGGTTCGTCGGCCGCCGTCCGCCGGAGCAGATGGCCGAGTTGTACGCCGCCGCGGACTGGCAGTTGGTCTGCCTGCGCGACCTGCCGGCCCTGCGCGGCACCATCCCGTCGAAGCTGCAGGCCGCGCTGGCCTGCGGCGTGCCGGTGATCGTGGCGGTGGGTGGCGATGCCGCCGCACTGGTCCGCACCACCGGTGTCGGCCTGGTGTGTCCGCCCGGGGACTGGCGCGCGTTGGCCGAACGGTTCACCGAGGCGGCGGCCCGGCCGGCGGCGGCCCGGGCCGAGTTGGGTAGCCGGGCCCGTCAGGTCTACCGGGACCGGATGTCACTCCGGGTGGGCGTCGACCAGTTCGAGGACATTCTGGCCAAGGTGGCCGCAGAGAGAGGACGGTCATGACCCGGATCATGACGGTGGTCGGTACCCGACCCGAGATCATCAGGCTCTCCCGGGTGATCGCCCGGTTGGACGACACCGTCGACCACGTGCTCGTGCACACCGGCCAGAACTGGGTCAGCAACCTTTCCGACGTCTTCTTCACCGAACTGCGGCTGCGCGAGCCGGACCGCTTTCTCCGGGTCGACACGTCCTCCCTCGGCCGGGTGCTCGGCGGCGTGCTGGTCGGCGTGGAGACGGCCATCGCCGAGCTGCGACCGGACGCGCTGCTGGTGCTCGGGGACACCAACAGCTGTATCGCCGCGCTGATGGCCCGGCGGATGCGGGTGCCGGTGTACCACATGGAGGCCGGCAATCGCTGCTTCGACCTGAACGTGCCGGAGGAGACCAACCGCCGGCTGGTCGACCACGTCGCCGACTTCAACCTGGTCTACACCGAGCACGCCCGGCGTAACCTGCTGGCCGAAGGGCTGCACCCCCGCCGGATCCTGCACACCGGATCGCCGATGCGGGAGGTGCTGGAGCATTACCGGGCCGACATCGCCGCCTCCACGATCCTGCGTCAGCTGGAACTCACGTCCGGCCGTTACTTCCTGGTCAGCGCGCACCGGGAGGAGAACGTCGATCGCCCGGACCGGCTCGCGAGGCTGCTGGAGTGCCTGCGTGCGGTCCGCGACCGCTGGGGCTACCCGGTGCTGGTCTCCACCCATCCGCGCACTCGCAAGCGGCTGGAGGCGCTGGCGCCGGACGTCACCGCACTCGACGGGATCGCGTTCCACGAGCCGTTCGGCCTGCTCGACTACGTGCACCTGCAGAGCAGGGCGTACTGCACGCTGTCGGACAGCGGGACCATCAGCGAGGAGTCGGCCATCCTCGGGTTCCCGGCGGTCACGCTACGCGAGTCGATCGAACGCCCGGAGGCGCTGGACGCCGGGGGCATCATCATGACCGGTCTCGACCGGCAGGGGGTGGTGGAGGCGGTCGAGGTCACCGTCGAACAGGTGGCCGCCGCCGGCGTACCGTGCCCGGCCGACTACCGGGTGCCGGACACCTCACGCCGGGTCGTCGACTTCATCCTCTCCACCGTCCGGCGCCATCACGACTGGGCCGGCATCCGCCGCTGACCGCTGGTCTCGTGAGCCGGTGACCGACATTCCGGTCACCGGCCCGCATCGTCTCCTCAGGTCCGTCGCACCCGTTGGGCTCGTCAGCACCAGCCACGTGACCGTGCCGCCCGCCAGCTGTCCGAGCCGACCCCGCACCCCGGCCATCCGTGGGCGGCCGGCGCGATCCACCGCGATGCGAACCCGTGACGCCACGCGCCCCCGGGTCGGCCGGGAAGGTAGCCACAGCGCGACCCCGCCGCCCGCTGAGCCGCGGGCGGCGGGTCGACCTGTGGTCAGCGGGAGAGCGGCACCTGCACCGAACCGTCGCGGAGCCCCGACGGTTGGGCGCAGAGCAGCGCGAGCTGCGCGATGACCTTCTCCGGTTCGTCGTACGGGTCGAGCCCGCTGACCTCGAGCGGGTCCAGCGCCGGGACGGCCACGTGTGAGATCAGCGGGTGCATCGGTCGGGCGTCGGTCTCGCCGGTGCCCAGCAGGTCCTCGTGCAGCTTCTCGCCGGGCCGCAGCCCGGTGTAGACGATCGGCACCGAGCTCTGCGCCTGCTCGGCCAGCTGCCGGGCCAGGTCGGCGATGCGCACCGGTTCGCCCATGTCGAGCACCAGCGCCTCGCCGTCCCGGCCGATCTCCGCGGCCTGCAGCACCAGGTGCACCGCTTCCTGCACCGTCATCAGGTAGCGGGTCACCTCGGGATGGGTGACGGTCAGCGGGCGACCCGCCTCGATCTGCCGCTGGAACGCGGTGACCACCGAGCCCCGGCTGCTCAGCACGTTGCCGAACCGGACGCTGAGGAAGGTGCCCGGGAACCGGGAGGCGGCGTGCGCGGTCAGCAGCTCGGTGATCCGCTTCGAGTAGCCGAGCACGCTGATCGGGTCGGCCGCCTTGTCGGTGGAGATGTTCACGAACTTGGCCACGTCGCGGCAGGCGTCCAGCACCGACAGGGTGCCCCAGACGTTCGTCTTCACCGCCTCGCCGGGGTGCCGTTGCAGCAGCGTGAGGTGCTTCAGCGCGGCCGCGTGGAAGATGACGTCCGGCCGGCGTTCCTGGATGATCCGGCGGATGCCCTCGTCGTCCCGCAGGTCGGCGAGGATCAGCTCGGGGCCGTCCAGCAGGGCCCGCCCGGCCAGCGACATCTGCAGGCTGTGCAGGGCCGACTCGTCCCGGTCGAGCATCATCAGCTCACCCGGGTCGGCCTTCATCAGCTGGCGGCACAGCTCGGAACCGATCGAGCCGCCGGCGCCGGTGACCAGCACCCGACGTCCGGCGATGCTGTTGCTGGTCAGGGGCAGGTCGGCGACGACCTGCCGGCGGCCGAGCAGGTCGCTGATCCGCACGTCGCGTACGTCGGTGACGGTGATCCGGTGGTCGACCAGGTCGCGGACCGGGGGCAGCACCTTGAACGCGGCGCCGGTCTGCAGGGTGGCCTCCCGGATCTGCCGGATCAGCGCGGCGTCGGCGTTGGCGACCGAGAAGATGACGGTGCTGGCCCCGGTACGGCGGACGGCCGCGCCGACGTCGTGCCGGCCGCCGAGCACCCGGACCCCGCCGATGCGCAGGTCGCGCTTGTCCGGGTCGTCGTCGAGCGCGCCGACCGGCAGGTACCGGCCGCGCGGGTCGCTCAGCATTGCCCGCAGCAGGCCCTGCCCGGCGTCACCCATTCCGAACAGCAGGACGAGCGTGGAGGAGCGGACGTCCGGCCGCATCGCCAGATCCCGGCGGTGCCGGTAGGCGAACCGGGCGGCGAGCATGAAGAGC
Organism: Micromonospora sp. S4605; assembly: GCF_003176715.1. NCBI lineage: Bacteria > Bacillati > Actinomycetota > Actinomycetes > Micromonosporales > Micromonosporaceae > Micromonospora > Micromonospora sp. S4605. The sequence continues at coordinate 4,719 of NZ_QGSW01000277.1, read as the reverse complement.
AGGGCGAGCGCGCCGCCGACGAGCGGTGTGCTCGCCGGTACCGGCCGGTCGACCGACGGCAGCAGGCCCAGCAGCACGATGCCCGCCGTGGTGAGCGTGGTACCCGCCACGCCCTGCACCTCCTGCAGGCTGCCGAGGGGATGCCGGCCCGAGTAGAGCCGGCGCAGCCCGGCCACCGCGACGTGCACGACGGCGGCGACGGCGCCCACCCCGGCGGCGCGGGCGAGCATGCCAGGGGGTAGCTGGAACTCGTACCGGGTCCAGACGGCCGCGAGGAAGCCGCCGATCCACGCCGTGGTGTCGGTGGCGAGGAAGCCGGTGGCCCGGCGGCGTGCCCTGGTCCGCGCTGTCAGTTCCGTACGGGTGCTCTGTGTGTCCCGCGGCATGTGTGCTCCTGTCCGGTCTCCGACCACTCCCACCACGCACCGGTGGGAGGAGGTTTGTACTCGTCTAAGTAGTTACACACCGTGGATCGCCTTTTGGGCGGTTTGAGGATTGCCGTCCGAATGTAGGGGCCGGCCGCGTCGCGTGGACGGTTCCGCTCACCGGGCGGGTACGCCCTTGACCACCACGCCCTCCGGCACGTCCCGGACCACGCAGGCGCCCGCGCCGACCGTGCTGTCCCGGCCGACGCGCAGCCCCTGCAACACGGCGGCGGTGGTGCCGATCAGCACCCCTTCGGCCAGCTGGCAGTCACCCGAGACGGCGGCGAGCGGGTTCACCGAGACGTAGTCGGCGAGCACGCTGTCGTGGCCGACGGTGGCGTTCTGGTTCAGGTGCACGTGCCGGCCGATGGTCACGTTGGTGGTGACCCGGGCGCCGGCGAACGCGACGAACCCCGGCCCGTGCTCGATGTCCGGGCCGATCGTGGCCGCCGGGTGGACCAGGCTGGCCGCCGGAGTGGCGTACCGGTCGAGGCGTTGCCCGACCGCGCGCCGGACCCGGGGATCCCCGATGCCGATGACGTGGTGGGTGTCCGTCGGCGCGTCGCGCAGCCAGTCGAGCCCGCCCAGGTGCGGCACGTCCAGCCGCTGCACCCGCTTGAGGTTCTCCTCGGCGGGCCGGTCGTCGAGGAAGCCGAGCAGTTGCCAGCGCGGCCGGTCGGCGGCGGCGTTGACGGCCCGGGCGATGGTCAGCACCTCCCGGCCGTGGCCGCCGCAGCCGACCACCACCAGTGGGATCGTCACGCCGTCGCCGTTCCGGTCCGCAGGGACAGGAACTCGTCGATCGCGCCGAGCACGTACCCGATCTGCGGCTCGGTGAGTGCGCTGCCGCTGGGCAGGGTGAGCCCTTCGGCGAAGAGCGCGTCGGCCGCCCCGGTGAGCAGGCTCTCGGCCCCGGCGTAGGCCGGCTGCCGGTGCATCGGCTTCCACACCGGCCGCGTCTCGATCTCCCGCCCGGCCAGGTGGGTCGCGAGGTCCGCGGTCCGCCAGCCGGCCCGCTCGGGGTCCACCCGGATGCAGGTGAGCCAGCAGTTCGCCTCGGCGTCCTCCGCGCCGATCAGCTCGACCCCGGGTACCGGTGCGAAGAGCTTGGCGTACCGGTCGCGTAGTTGCCGGCGGCGGGCGATCATGCCGTCCAGCCGGGCCAACTGGGCCCGACCCAACGCGGCCAGCAGGTTGCTCAGCCGGTAGTTGTAGCCGGTCTCGCGGTGCTCGTAGTGCGGCAGCGGCTCGCGCGCCTGGGTGGCCAGGTGCCGGGCCCGGGCCAGCAGCGCCAGGTCGTCGGAGACCAGCATGCCGCCCCCGGAGGTGGTGATGATCTTGTTGCCGTTGAAGGAGAGGGCGCCGATCCGGCCGAACGTGCCGGCCGGCCGCCCGCCGTGCCGGGCGCCGAGTGCCTCGGCCGCGTCCTCCACCACCGGTACGCCGTTCTCCGCGCAGAGCGGCAGCAGGGCCGTGTAGTCGGCGCAGCTGCCGAACATGTCCACCGGCACCACGGCGCCGACCCGCTCGCCGCGGCCGGCCAGCCGGCGCAGCAGTTCGGCCAGCAGCGGGACGTCGACGTTGCCGGTGTGCGGGTCGCAGTCGACGAAGACGGGCCGGGCGCCGGTGTACCGAACCGCGTTGGCGGTGGCCACGAAGGTCAGGGTCGGCACGACGACCACGTCGGCGGGCCCGACCCCGACGCCCAGCAGGGCCAGGTGCAGGGCGGCGGTGCCGGAGCTCACCGCGACCGCACCACGGGCGCCCACCCGCTCGGCCACGTCGCGCTCGAACGCGTCGAGGTCGGGGCCGACCGGCGCGACCCACCCCGAGCGCAGGGCGGCGAGCAGGTACGACTCCTCCAGGGGCCCGACGTCGGGCGGTGACAGGTAGATGGTCGGGCTCATCAGGGCGCCTCCGGGGCAGGTGGTCATGCCGGGGTGCGATCGAGGGACGCCGACCGGTTCGGCGTGCCCAGGAACTCGGGGGCGGTCGGGGAGCCGGCCGCGGCGATGCCCTCGCGGCGCAGCACCGTGCGGACGGTCGCCACGAGGATCGACAGGTCCAGCCGGAGGCAGCGGTTGTCGACGTACTCCACGTCGAGGTCGAACTTCTCCTCCCAGCTCAGGCCGTTGCGGCCGCGTACCTGGGCCAGTCCGGTGACCCCGGGCCGCACCTCGTGCCGACGGGCCTGGGTGGGGGAGTAGCGGGGCAGGTACTCCGGCAGCAGCGGGCGTGGCCCGACCAGGCTCATGTCGCCGCGCAGCACGTTCCAGAGCGTGGGCAGCTCGTCCAGGCTGGTGGCCCGCAGCCAGCGGCCCAGCGAGGTGAGCCGGTCGCCGTCGGTGACCAGCCCGCGGCTCGGGTCGGGCGCCCGCATGGTGCGGAACTTGACCACGTCGAAGAGCCGGCCGTGCAGCCCGGCGCGGCGCTGGCGGAACAGCACCGGACGGCCGAGGCCCAGCGCGACCAGGACCGCCACCAGCGCCAGCACCGGCGTCGCGAGCAGGAGCAGCACGGCGGCCACGGTCACGTCGATGATCCGCTTGCCCCGCTCGGGCCGGACCGGCCGCCGCGGTGGACGTTCGGGCGCAATCACGAGACCAGGCACCGTTCCGACCTCCGGCAACAGTCATTGGGTAACAAAGAGGTTGTAACAGGTAGGTAGCTCGCAGCGGTGCCGAATCACGACACTCGGGCGGTAACCAGTCGGATCAACCCCAGAACTCCCGCCGAGGAAACGGCCCTGACCAGGTAGATCCCGCGGGGCCCTCGGGTTGGCGGGCGGGCGGTAGATTGCTCGGCGGCCGATCGGGCGAGGGGGAGTGCCGTGCTGCACCTGCGGGTCATCGTGCCGCCGGACCAGTCACCGGCCGTGACGGATCTGCTGGCCGCCGATCCCGGGGTGACCCACCTGGTGGTGCTCAGCGACGCCGCCCGCCAGCCGCGGGGCGACCTCATCCTCTGCGATGTGGTCCGGGAGAGTGCCGACAGCGTGCTGCACGGCCTGCGGCAGCTCGGCGTGGAGGCCCGCGGCGGCATCGCCGCCGACGACGTGGAGCTGACCATCTCGACGGCCGCCGACCGGGCCGCCCGTACCGCCCCCGGCAGCGGCGCCGACGCGGTGGTCTGGGACGAGATCGCCGCGAAGACCGGCGAGCAGACCGAACTCTCCGCGACCTACCTGGTGCTGCTCATCGTGGCCACGATGATCGCCGGCATCGGTGTGCTGCTGGACCAGCCGATCCTCGTCGTCGGCGCGATGGTGGTGGGCCCGGAGTTCGGCCCGCTGGCCGCGCTCTGCGTGGCGTTGCTGCGGCGCCGGGGGCGGGTTCCGCCGGTCGGTGCAGGCGTTGGTGGTCGGCTTCCTGGCCGCCATGGTGGCCACCGTGCTGAGCACCTGGGCGCTGGATCTGGCCGGCCTGGTCACCCGCGACATGCTGCTGGCCGAGCGGCCGCTGACCGACTTCATCTGGCGGCCCGACGCGCTCTCCTGGGTGGTCGGTCTGCTCGCCGGGGTGGCCGGCATGCTCTCGCTCACCTCGAAGAAGTCCGGCAGCCTGGTCGGCGTGCTGATCTCGGTCACCACGGTCCCGGCCGCCGCGAACGTCGCGGTGGCCGCCGCGTACCGGGTCTGGCACGAGGCGGCCGGCTCGGCGCTACAGCTGTTGATCAACCTGTGCGCGATCGTGCTCGCCGGGCTGCTCACCCTCGCCGTACAGCAGCTGGGCTGGTGGCGGCTGGCCCGACGCGAGGCCGGGCGGCCCGCGCGGCGAGGGCGCTGAATCCGGTCACGGGCGGTCGAGCCGGCGGCGGAGGCCGGGCGGCCCGCGCGGCGCGGGCGGGCGCTGAGTCAGGTCACGGCCAGCCGTCGCCAGCGTCGAGCCGGCGGGCGAGCAGCGTGCGGAGCGGGACGGACTCGCCGTCCCGGCCGCCCTCCCCGACGATCAGCGGCGGCGGGCTGGGCCGCGGCTCGGCGCCGAGCAGCCGCGCCCACAGACCGCCCGGCACGGTCAGCAGGTGGAACCGCCCGTCGACGTCGACCGCCCGGGTCCGGGCCCGGTCGATGTACCAGCCGGTGAGCCGGGTCCGGTAGCGGCCGCGCCCGGCGTAGTCGCGGGCGACCAGCCGGGTGGTGGCGAGCCCGCGCCGGGTCGCCTCGGCCACGAATTCGGCCACCAGCTCGGCGGCCTCGGCCCGCTCGGCCGCCCGGCGCCGATCGTCGGCCGCCGCGTGCGCCCGCACCGCGCGGCGCTGCCGCTCCCGCCAGTCCAGGCCGTCCACCTCACCCACG
>NZ_QGSW01000207.1:0-29927 GCF_003176715.1 Micromonospora sp. S4605 | reverse complement strand
GCTGACGGAGGGGCGGCCGGAGGGGGACCGGATGAGCTTCCACAACCCCAAGCTGCCCTGGTCCGAGCTGGAGCGGGTGCTCTCCGGCCGGGCCGGCGGAGACCGGCCGGAGCGGCACCTGCACGTGGTGGACCCGCTGGCCGTCGACGCCGACGGCGGGGACTCGCCGGCCTGGACCCGCAAGCGGCAGCACTACCAGCCCCCCGAGCTGACCCGCCCGGACGCCGCGGTGCCGTACGCCGAACTGCACGCGCACACCAACTTCAGCTTCCTCGACGGCGCCAGCCACCCGGAGGAACTGGCCGAGGAGGCGACCCGGCTGGGGCTCACCGCGCTCGCCGTCACCGACCACGACGGCTTCTACGGCGTGGTGCGCTTCGCCGAGGCGGCCCGCGCGCTGCACCTGCCGACGATCTTCGGCGCCGAGTTGTCGCTCGGCCTGCCCGGCCCGCAGAACGGCGAGCCCGACCCGCTCGGCCGGCACCTGCTGGTGCTCGCCCACGGCCACGAGGGGTACGCCCGGCTGGCCGCCACCATCGCCCGGGCCCAGCTGCGCGGCGGGGAGAAGGGCCGCCCGGTCTACGGCGAGCTGGAGGAGGTGGCCGCCGAGCTGCGCGACCACGTGCTGGTGCTCACCGGCTGCCGCAAGGGCCACGTGCCGGCGGCGCTGCTCACCGAGGGGGTCGACGCGGCCGCCCGCGAGTTGGACCGGCTGACCGCGCTCTTCGGCGCGGAGACGGTCGCGGTGGAGCTCACCGACCACGGGCACCCGGTCGACGCCGACCGCAACGACGCGCTCGCCGACCTGGCCGCGGCGGCCGGCCTGCCCACCGTGGCCACCAACAACGTGCACTACGCCACCCCCGCCCGGCGCCGGCTGGCCACCACCGTCGCCGCCGTCCGGGCCCGGCGCAGCCTGGACGAGATCGACGGCTGGCTGCCCGCCGCCGCCACCGCCCACCTGCGCAGCGGCGCCGAGATGGCGGCCCGGTTCGCCGCGTACCCGGGGGCGGTGGCCCGGGCCGCCGAGTTCGGCGCCGAACTCGCCTTCGACCTCCAACTGGTCGCGCCGAAGCTGCCCGCGTACCCGGTGCCGCCGGGGCACACCGAGATGAGCTGGCTGCGCCACCTCACCTACGCCGGCGCGCAGGAGCGTTACGGCCCGCGCGCGGCGCACCCGAGGGCGTACGAGCAGCTCGAACACGAACTGAACATGATCGAGGAGCTGGGCTTCCCCGGCTACTTCCTGGTGGTCTACGACATCGTCACGTTCTGCCGGGAGCAGGACATCTACTGCCAGGGCCGGGGCTCGGCGGCGAACTCGGCGGTCTGCTACGCGCTGCGGATCACCAACGTCGACGCGGTCCGGCACCGGCTGCTCTTCGAGCGTTTCCTCGCCCCCGAGCGGGACGGTCCGCCGGACATCGACGTGGACATCGAGTCCGACCGGCGGGAGGAGGTGATCCAGCACGTCTACGCCCGCTACGGCCGGGAGCACACCGCCCAGGTCGCCAACGTCATCTCCTACCGGCCCCGGTCGGCGGTGCGGGACGTGGCCAAGGCGTTCGGTTTCTCGCCCGGGCAGCAGGACGCCTGGAGCAAGCAGATCGACCGCTGGGGCAGCGTCGCCGCGGTCGACGTGGAGGACATCCCCGAGCAGGTGGTCGCGTACGCGAACGAGCTGCAGACCTTCCCCCGGCATCTGGGCATCCACTCCGGCGGCATGGTGATCTGCGACCGGCCGGTGATCGAGGTCTGCCCGGTGGAGTGGGGGCGGATGCCCGGGCGCAGCGTGCTCCAGTGGGACAAGGACGACTGCGCCGCGGTCGGCCTGGTCAAGTTCGACCTGCTCGGGCTCGGCATGCTCTCCGCGCTGCACTACGGCTACGACATGATCGGCATGAGCCTGGACCTCGGCGACATGACGCTGGACGACCCGGAGGTCTACGACATGCTCTGCCGGGCCGACTCGGTCGGGGTGTTCCAGGTGGAGAGCCGGGCCCAGATGGCCACCCTGCCCCGGCTCAAGCCGCGGGTCTTCTACGACCTGGTGGTCGAGGTGGCGCTGATCCGCCCGGGCCCGATCCAGGGCGGTTCGGTGCACCCGTTCATCCGGCGTAAGAACGGCCAGGAGCCGGTGGAGTACGCCCACCCGCTGATGCGCAACGCGCTGGAGAAGACCCTCGGCGTGCCGCTGTTCCAGGAGCAGCTGATGCAGCTCGCCATCGACCTGGCCGGCTTCGACGCCGCCGAGGCCGACCAGTTGCGCCGGGCGATGGGGGCCAAACGCTCGGCCGAGCGGATGGCCCGGATCGCCGACCGGCTCTACGCCGGGATGGCCGAGCGGGGCATCACCGGCGAACTCGCCGACGACGTCTACCGCAAGCTCTCCGCGTTCGCCAGCTACGGCTTCCCGGAGAGCCACGCGATGAGCTTCGCCTACCTGGTCTACGCCAGCTCCTGGCTCAAGCGCTACCACCCGGCCCCGTTCCTGGCCGCGCTGCTCAACGCCCAGCCGATGGGCTTCTACTCGCCGCAGACCCTGGTCGACGACGCCCGCCGGCACGGGGTGGAGGTACGTCGGCCGGACATCAACGCCAGCGGCGCCAAGGCGGTGCTGGAATCCACCCCGCAGACCCGGTGGGGCAGTGAGCCGGGGGAGCCGCCGCACGCCTGGGGGCTGGGCGGGCCGGCCGTCCGGCTGGGGCTGTCCAGCGTGCGTACTCTCGGCGACGAGGTGGCCGAGCGGATCGAGGCCGAGCGGACGGCGCACGGGCCGTACCGCGACATGCCGGACCTGGCCCGGCGCGTGGGTCTCACCGCCGCGCAGCTGGAGGCGCTGGCCACCGCGGACGCCTTCGCCTGCTTCGGGCTCACCCGGCGCCAGGCGCTCTGGGCCGCCGGGGCGGCGGCCCAGGACCGGCCCGGCCGGCTGCCCGGCACGGTCACCGGCGCCGCCGCCCCGACGCTGCCCGGCATGGAGGCGGTGGACCGGCTGGTCGCCGACGTCTGGGCCACCGGGCTGTCCCCGGAGACCCACCCGGCCAGCTTCATCCGCCCCCAGCTCGACGCCCTCGGCGCGGTGCCGATCGCCCGGCTCGGCCGGGTGGAGCCGGGCCAGCGGATCCGGGTCGGCGGGATCGTCACCCACCGGCAGCGCCCGGCGACGGCCGGCGGGGTCACCTTCCTCAACCTGGAGGACGAGACCGGCATGCTCAACGTCACCTGCTCGCCGGGGCTGTGGCAGCGCTACCGGCGGGTGGCCCGGACCAGCACCGGGCTGGTGGTGCGGGGCCGGTTGCAGCGGCACGAGGGCGTGCTCAACCTGGACGCCGACCGGCTGGACGCGATCGAGCCGCCGGTCAGCCCGGCCTCCCGCGACTTCCGCTGACGCCGCCGCCGGGCGCGGCGGTCCGGCTCAGTCTCAGCCGGCCAGGCCGGCGAGCGCCGTGCCGGCGCTGCCGAGCAGCCCGACCAGCACGATCCGCCGGAACAGCAGCGGATCGATCCGGCGGAACAGCCGGTTCCCCAACCACCAGCCCAACGGTACGGCGGGCAGCGCGACCAGGGCGGCCCGCGCCACGTCGAGGTGCAACTGCCCGGTCGCCGCGAACCCGGCCAGCCCCATCAGGCCGGTGCCGGCGAACGTGGCGGCCAGGGTGGCCCGGAAGGTGCGCGGGTCGTAGCCGAGGGAGTGGAAGGCGGCGACCAGCGGCGGCCCGTTGGTGCCGGTGGCGGCGGTGAGCACCCCGACGAGCACCCCGACGGCGCCGAGCCCGGCCCGGCCGGTGCGGAGCCGGACGCCGGACCAGACCAGGACGACGCAACCGAGCACCACCACCGCGATCAGCGCGCTGAGCGCGCGTTCCGGTGCCCGGGCGAGCACCAGCAGACCGAGCGGCAGGCCGAGCAGCGCGGCCCCGGTCAGCGTCGCGGCCACCCGCCACCGGGCGTACGCGCGTTCCCGGACGGCGGCCACCAGGGTCAGCCCGATGCCGGTGAGCGCCGAGAGCACCACCGCGGCACGCGGATCGACCACGACGGTCAGCAGCGGCACGGTCACCAGCGCGTAGCCGAAACCGCTGACCGCCTGCGCGAAGGCGCCGAGCAGCACGACGCCGAAGACGGTGAGCAGCAGGAGCACGCGGCCAGCCTGACCAGCCCTTCGGCCGGGCCGGGCACCGACCGCCCCGGCGGAGATCCGCGCCACACGCCGTCCCCCCGTCGCCGGGTTGAAAACGTCGGCGAACACCATGTACTTCGGCAACCGGGAGACGCCGAACCGGTTCAACAGCGCTGCGGCATGGTTCTACGTGATCCATTTGTTCCAGGAAGAGTTCCAGTTCCTGCACACGGGCGACGCCTCGGCCATGGCCTGGCTGCTCTCCGTGATCATCCTGGTGGTCACGCGGTGCAGGTGAAGCTCAACAACCGGTTCGTGTTCGACGAGGGGGAGGACCGATGAGCGAGACGTACCACGAGGTGGCCAACAGCCGGCGGACCCGGCTGGCGGCCGACTGGCACCCGCACCAGTGCGAGGCCCGGGAGTACCCGGTCACCGGCGGGCCGGTGGCCAACGCCCGGCGCTCCCGGGCCGAGAAGGACCCCGAGGGCGGGGCGGAGTCGTGACCACCGCGGTCGAACGGACCGCCGCCGCGCCGGTGCCCGGAGCCGGGCCTGTTCTTCCTCGCCCAGCGGCACGTCGTCGAAGGGATCGCCACCACCGGCCGCACGGGGGTGACTGGCGCGGGTGACTAGGCTCGACCGGGTGGAGCAGACCCCAGGCCGGATCGCCGGGCCGCCGCTGACCCCCCGTACCGCCGTGATCTGGTCGGTGCTGCGCGCCGAGCTGGACCGTCGTGGCGACGCCGAACTGACCGTGCTCGACGTGGGCGGCGGCACCGGCGGGTTCGCCGTTCCGCTGGCCCAGGCCGGGCACCGGGTCACCGTGGTCGACGCCAGCCCGGACGCGCTCGCCGCGCTGACCCGACGGGCCGCCGAGGCCGGGGTCGCCGGGCGGGTGCACGCCGTGCAGGGCGACGGGGACGCGCTCGCCGGGCTGGTTGAGCCGGCCAGCGCCGACCTGGTGCTCTGCCACGCCGTGCTGGAGGTGGTCGACGATCCCGCGCCGGTGGTGGCCGCGCTGGCCACCGCGCTGCGCCCCGGCGGCGCCGCGAGCGTGCTGGTCGCCGGCCGGGCCGCCGCCGTGCTCGGCCGGGCGATGAACGGGCACCTGGACACCGCCGCCACGCTGGCCGCCGACCCGGCCGGCACCGCCGGGCACCGGGACACCCTGCGCCGGCGCTACGACGCCGCCGGCGCCGCCGCGCTGCTCGGCGCCGCCGGGCTGGTGGTCGAGGAGATCCACGGCGTACGCGTCCTCGCCGACCTGCTCCCCGCCGCCGTCGCCGACGGCCAGCCGGGCGCCCTGGTCGAGCTGGAGCGGACCCTGGCCGGGCGGGCGCCCTGGCGTGACCTGGCCGCGCAGCTGCACCTGTTCGCCCGCCGGCCGGCATGACCCGACCCGCCGCACCGGCCGGCGCGCCCGACCCGCTGGCGGTGGTCGCCCCGCGTTACGGCACCGGCAGCCTGGCCGACGTGCTGCCCAGTGCGCTGGCCGTGCTCGGCGTGCCCGGCGCCACCGACCCGCTCCGGCTCGCCGAGGCGCTGGCCGGGGTACGCCGGATCGCGGTGCTGCTGGTCGACGGCCTCGGCTGGTACCAGATCCCGACCGCCGCCCCGTACGCGCCGACGCTGGCCGGGCTGGCCGCGACCGTCGGTCGGCCGCTCACCTCGGGCTTCCCGTCCACCACGCCGACCAGCCTGGTGACCCTCGGCACCGGCGCCGCGCCGGGTGAGCACGGCGTGCTCGGCTTCACCGTCCGGGTGCCGGGCGGCGACCGGGTGCTCAACCACATCGAGTGGGCCGCCGACCCGCCCCCGCTGCGCTGGCAGCCGGTCCGCACCCAGTTGGAGCGGGCCCGGGCCGCCGGGGTCGCGGTGACCGTGGTGAGCCGCCCCGAGTTCGGCGGCAGCGGGCTCACCGTGGCCGCCAACCGCGGCGGCGACTACCGCGGCGCCGCCGGCGTCGACGCGCTGGCCGAGGAGATGCTGACCGCGCTCGCCGCCGGCGCCGGGCCGACCCTGGTCTCCGGCTACCACCCCGACCTGGACCGGCACGGCCACCTCACCGGCGTCGACTCGATGCCCTGGCGGCACGCCGCCGCCGAGGTGGACGGGCTGCTCGCCCGGCTGGTGGACGGCCTGCCGGCGGACGCCGCGCTGCTGGTCACCGCCGACCACGGGCAGCTCGACGTGCCGGCCGGGCACCGCTTCGACCTGGACACCGACCCACGGCTGCGGGCCGGGGTGCGGGTGGTCTCCGGCGAACCCCGGGTCCGCTACCTGCACGTGGCCCCCGGCGCCACCGCCGACGTGGTGGCCGCCTGGTCGGCGGTGCTCGGTGCCGCGGCCCGGGTGCGGACCCGGGACGAGGTGGTGGCCGACGGCTGGTTCGGCCCGGTGCCCGAGGAGCACCTGAGCCGGATCGGCGACGTGGTGGTGATCTGCAACGACACGTACGCGGTGATGGCCACCCGGTCGGAGAAGCCGCTGGCCTCCCGGCTGGTGGCGTACCACGGGGCGGACACCGCGGCGGAGATGACCATCCCGCTGCTGGTGGTCCGCGGCTGACCGGAGCCGGTCAGCGGCCGGTGGGTCCGGCGGTCGGCCGGTGAGGTCCGGTCAGCGTCCGCTGAGCCCGCCGAGCGCCCGCGCGAGGTCGTCGGCGGTGGGTGCGGACGCGGGGTCGATCAGCCACTGGATCATGGCGCCGTTGACCATCGCCATGGCGAGTCCGCCGTAGGCGCGGGCCTGTTCCTCTGAGACCTCCGCCGGTGGGATGCCGAGCACCAGCGCGGCCAGGTCCCGTCGGCCGGCGGCGTAGCCGGCCACCAGCTGCGCCCGGACCTCGGGCGCGAACTCCGCCTGGGCGTACGCCTGCACGCTGGCCACCAGGATCGCCCGCTGCTCGGGGGCGGCCGCCAGCAGGCCGTCGACGAATCCGCGCAGCCGGTCCAGCGGGGTGCCGCCGGCGTCCGGTACGACAGCCGCCGCGATGGCGTCGCCCCAGGCGTCGAAGGTCTCCATGACGGCGGCGTTCAGCAGGGCCTCCTTGCTGCCGAAGTGGTAACCGATGGAACCGAGGTGAGCACCCGCCGCCGCCACGATGTCCCGGGCCGTGGTGTGCGCGTAGCCCTTCTCCACCAGGCACTTCTTCGCCCCCGCCAGCAGGTCCTCGCGCTGTCCCATGCCGGCAGTGTAGTCCACCTTTTGAACGCCCGTCTTGTACAAGCGTCTTGTACAAGCGTCTTGTACGGATGTACATTCGCCCCGTGACGACCACCGCTCCCTCCCGTGCCCGAGCCCGCGACTGGGTCGGCCTCGCCGCCCTCGTCATTCCCGCCCTCCTCGCCTCCATGGACCTGTCCATCCTGTTCATGGCCGCGCCCCTGATCAGCGCCGAACTCGGCCCCACCGCTGGCCAGCACCTGTGGATCGTGGACATCTACGGGTTCGTGATGGCCGGCCTGCTGGTGACCATGGGCAGCCTCGGCGACCGCATCGGGCGCCGCCGGCTGCTGCTCCTCGGCGCCGCCGCGTTCGGGGCGGCGTCGCTGCTGGCCGCCTTCGCCACCAGCCCGGAGCTGCTCATCGCCGCCCGCGCCCTGCTCGGCCTGGGCGGCGCCACCCTCGCCCCGTCGACCCTCGCCCTGATCCGTGGGATGTTCGCCGACGAGGACCAACGCCGGACCGCGATCGGGATCTGGACGGCCGGCTTCACCGGCGGCATCGCGATCGGGCCGATCATCGGTGGCTTCCTGCTGGAGCGGTTCTGGTGGGGCTCGGTGTTCGTCGTCAACGTCCCGGTCATGCTGCTGCTGCTCGTCGTCGGGCCGGTGCTGCTGCCCGAGTCGAAGGATCCGAACCCGGGGCGGTTCGACCCGCTCAGCTCGCTGCTCAGCCTGGGCGCGATCCTGCCGGTCATCTACGCGGTCAAGCACTTCGCCGAGGCGGGACCGAACGCGTCCTCGCTGGTCAGCCTCCTCGCCGGGCTGGCCGTCGGCGCCCTCTTCGTACGCCGGCAGCGTCGCAGCGAGCGGCCCATGATCGACGTCCGGCTCTTCTCGACGGGCTCCTTCTCGGCCGCCATCGGTGCGAACACGGCGATCACCTTCGCCAGCGCGGGCATGGGCCTGCTCGCCGTCACGTTCATGCAGACGGTGCTCGGCCTCAGCCCGTTCGACGCCGCGCTCTGGACCCTGCCCACCATCCTGGGCAGCGTGGTCGGCGTCGTCCTCGCCTCCGCCCTCGCGCCGAGCATCCGGCCCGCGGTCCTCGTCAGCACCGGGCTCGTCCTCGCCGCCGCCGGATTCCTGCTGGTCAGCACGATGCGGGTCGACTCGCCGGTCTGGTGGCTGATCAGCAGCTACGGACTGCTCACCCTCGGCGTCGGGATGACCAGCACGTTGGCGACCTCGCTCGTGCTCACCACGGCGCCGCCCGAGCGGGCGGGAGCCGCGTCGGCGCTCTCCGAGACGAGCACCGAGTTCGGTGGCGCGCTCGGCATCGCCGTGCTGGGCAGCATCGCCGCCGGCATCTACCGGGCCGAGATGGACGCCCAGACGCCGGCCGGCCTCGACGACGGGCTCGCCGGCGCAGCCGTCGACACCGTCGGCGGTGCCCTCGCCGTGGCCGGCGAGCTGCCGGCCGAGGTGGCCGGCGCACTGCTCGACCGCGCCTTCGCCGCCTTCACCGACGGCTTCACGGTCACCGCCGTGGTCGGCGCGGCGATCCTCCTCGTCGGAGCGCTCGCCAGTGGCGTCGCCCTGCGTCGCGTACCCGCGGGAACGGCGTCGACCGACTAGCTCGACGGGACCGCCCGGACGGACCGGTGTCGCGTTGGCGCCGGACCGTCCGGGCGGAGTGTCGTAGGTGCCGGTTAGCCTGCGGCAATGGGTCGGAGTCAGTCGTTGCCACGGGGTGGTGATCCCCGCTTCGGGCCGGACGCCGACGACTCCGGCTGCCCGATCCTGCACGTCGACATGGACGCCTTCTTCGCCTCGGTGGAGGTGCGCCGCCGGCCCGAGCTGCGTGGCCGGCCGGTGGTGGTCGGCGGGCTCGGCCCGCGCGGGGTGGTCAGTTCGGCCAGCTACGAGGCCCGGCGCTACGGCGTACGCAGCGCCATGCCCACCATGCGGGCCCGGGCGCTCTGCCCGGACGCGGTCTACCTCCCGCCCGACTTCACCCAGTACACGGCGGCCTCCCGGGCGGTCATGCAGATCTTCCGGGACGTCACCCCGCTGGTCGAGCCGCTCTCCCTGGACGAGGCGTTCCTCGACGTGGCCGGCGCCCGGCGGCTGTTCGGCCCCCCGGCCGCCATCGCCCGGCTGATCCGCGGGCGGGTCGCCGCCGAACAGGGGCTGACCTGCTCGGTCGGGGTGGCGCCGAGCAAGTTCGTGGCCAAGCTCGGCTCGACCCGGGCCAAGCCGGACGGCCTGCTCGTCGTACCGGCCGGGCGGGTGCTCGAGTTCCTCCACCCGTTGCCGGTGGCGGCGCTGTGGGGCGTGGGGGAGCGGGCCGCCGAGGCGCTGCGCCGGCTCGGCCTGAACACCATCGGTGATCTCGCCGAGGCGCCGCTCGGCATGCTGCGCCGCGCGGTCGGTGAGGCCTCCGCCACGCACCTGCACGAGTTGGCCTGGGGCCGTGACCCGCGCCGGGTCAGCCCGGAGCACGTGGAGAAGTCGATCGGCGCGGAGGTGACCTTCGACGCCGACGTGGCCGATCCGTTGGAGATCCGGCGCGCCCTGCTCGCCCTGGCTGAAAAGGTGGGCGCCCGGCTGCGTCGGGCCGGTCAGGTGGGGCGGACGGTGTCGCTGAAGGTGCGGCTGGCCGACTTCCGCACCGTCAACCGCTCCCGCACCCTCGCCGTGCCCACCGACACCGCCCGCGAGGTGTTCGACACAGTCTGGGCGCTCTACACCGCGCTCGATCCGGGCGACCGGATCCGTCTGGTCGGCGTCCGGGTCGAAGGGCTCGCCGGTGCGGCGGGCGCCCCGCGCCAGCTCACCCTCGGCGCGCCCGAGCGCGGCTGGCGGGAGGCGGAAGCTGCCGCCGACGCCGCGGCTGCCCGTTTCGGGCGGTCCGTCATAGGTCCGGCCAGTCTGCTCGGTGGCCGCGACGTGCGTCGAAATGAAAATCCCCGCCGGCCATAGGTCGTCCCGCTTTCCGACGCGCGACCCCCCTCGTAGACTTGCGGGTAAGCAGCCGGTTGGCTGCCACGGTCTGTCGGTCCGACCGGGCCGACCAACGTGACCGGGGAGGAGTGCCGTGCCGCTCTCGGAGCACGAGCAGCGGCTGTTCGAGCAGATCGAGCGGTCGCTTGCCGAGGACCCCAAATTCGCCTCGGCCGTGCGCGCCAGCGACCCGCGTTTCCACGCGCGGCGTCGCCTGCTCGTCGCTGCCGGCGTGATCATCGCTGGCCTGGCCCTGTTGGTCTACGGCGCGGTGATCAAGACTCCGCCGCTGGCGGTGGCGGGTTTCGTCGTCATGCTGGCCTCGGCCGCGTTCGCGGTGCAGTCGCACCGCCGAGCGCAGTCACCCGACCTGCACGTCGTGGGCGGTACGACGAGTCGTCGCCGTCCCCGCGGCCGTGCCGGTCGACGGCCGTCGATCCTGGACCGGCTGGAGGACCGGTGGCGGCAGCGCCCGGAGGGGCACCGCTGACGCCGACCCGCCGCTGAGGCGGGCGCCCCCACCGCTCCAGGCGGATCGCCGGGACGTCCCGGCGACCTTTGACGTTCCTCCCTGCCCCGACCCGCCGGCAGTCGGCACGCCGGTGCCCCGGCGAAACCGCGAGGTCAAGCCAAGCGGCCGGGCCCGTTTCGCGCAACCCGCCGCCGTCGCTCGACCGACTGGCAGGCCCGACGCGGCCCGTCCCGGGATTCCACCGGCGATGCGCGACGCGGCTCGCCGTCGCAGCGCAAGCTCGTGCGGGTGCCAGCGGGCCTCGCGGGCGTGGTCCGGGTGGGCGGCGGGGAGGCCGCCGCCCACCCGGCGCGGGTCAGCGGGCCATCCGGCTGGCGAGCAGGCGGCGCGGGCTCCAGCGCAGCAGCCGGTAGCGGACCCGTCCCGTCGCCGTCACCAGGCGGGACGAGGTGTCCGCCGTGGCGAGCCGCCAGCGCAGCAGCACCGACGGCGGGAGCACCGCCGCCAGCAGCCGGGTACGCCGGTCGGCCTGCGCGGCGAGCGCGCCGCGTACCGACCGCAGGGCCGGGAGCAGCCGCTCGCCGGTGAGCGGGTCCCGCGCGTAGCGGGCACGTTCCTCCGCCCGCCCGAGCAGGCGTACCGCCGTGACGGCCCCCGCGTCGGCGCTCAACGCCTCCCGGACCAGCCGGTCGGCGGTGGCCCGGGGGGTTTCGGTGCGGTCCACCCGGACCCGGTAGTCGACCAGCGTGTCGAGCAGTTCGTCCCAGGCCGCGTGGGCGTCCGCCCGGGCCCGGTCGGCGTCCGCGCCGAGCACGACCATCCGCGGCCCGTCGGCGGGCGCGTCGCCGCCCGCCGACCGCACCGTCGCCGGGGCGGAAGCCGCCGCGACGCTGCGCCGCCGGCGTAGCGCCAGCCGGCGCAGCGCCGGCAGGGCGAGCAGGACCAGCAGGGCCAGCGCGCCGCCCGCCCACCAGGGCCAGACCGGGGCCTGCTCGGCCGGCGCGGTGCCGCCCAGCGCCAGGCCGGAGTCCGGGTCCTCCTCCGGGGAGTCCGGGCCCTGCGGTCCGGCCGACGCCTCCGTCTCGCCCGGAGCGGCGGTGCTGCCCGGCTCGGCCGTCGACTCCTCCGGGGCGTCGACGTCCGGGGCCCAGGCCGAGCGGGTCGACCCCGCCACGCCGTACGCCGGGGTGGCGTCGAACGGCACCCAGCCCATCTGGTCGAAGTAGACCTCGGTCCAGGCGTGCAGGTTCCGGTTGGTCAGCGTGTACGTGTCGCCGGACCGGTTGCTGCCGTTGGTGAAGCCGAACGCCACCCGGGCCGGGATGCCGGCGGCCCGGACCAGCCAGGCCATCGCCGCGGCGTACTGCTGGCAGTAGCCGGCCTTGTTGGTGAGGAAGTCGAGGATGTCCTGGCCACTGGTGCCGGTCTCGGTGCTCAGCCGGTAGACGAAGCCGTTGTCCGCCGAGAAGTAGTCGTAGATCGCCCGGACCTTGTCGTACTCGGTGTCCGCGCCGCGGATCAGCCGCTCGACCAGCGCGTCGACCTCGGGCACGTCCGGCTTGATCGTGTAGTGGACCCGCGCCGGGTGGGAGGACCCCAGCTCTCGCGCCTGCCGCAGCACGCTCGGTGTGTACGTCAGCCGGACGTACTCGAACGAGTACTTCTTGCCGCGGGCGGACTCCCGGCCGGAGAAGACGATCTGGCGGTCGGCGTCGTAGAGCCACCGGTCGTTCAGGTCCTCGGTGCGAACCGGCTGGGCGTAGACCGGCAGCAGCGGCATGTCGAGGTTGTCGGTCACCTCGATGGTGGCCCGGTAGCGGTTCTGCCCGACACCCGACCGGAGGTCCCGCGTCGGGTCCGGCAGGTCCCGGTTGACCGGCCGGCCGCTGGGGTCGTTGACCCGGAAGCCGTCGTTGCTCAGCCGGTCGGCCACCCCGAAGCGCAGGTAGAACGGCTGCTGCTCGTTGGTGGTGACCTTGACCAGGTCGGCCACCTCGGACTGGTTCAGCTGCCCGCTCAGCGCGGCGAACAGGTTGATCCGGCCGGGATTGGTGCCGATCCCCGGCCGGCCGGTGCCGTTGCCGTTGCCGGCGCCGGTGCCGAGGGTGTCCAGCAGCCCGCCGGTCATCCCGGGCACGGCCAACGGCAGCACCACCGCCAGCGCCACGCCGACCACCGCGAGCCGCCGGCCGGCGGCGGCCAGCGGGCTGGACTCCCAGACGTCCACGTCCCGGCCGTCGCCGGTGAACCGGCGGCCGAACCGGCGTACCCGGTCGACGTTGTCGGTGACCAGCAGCCAGAGGTAGCCGGCGGCGCCGACGACGAACGGCACCGGCGGGACGCTGTCCACGTAGACCGCCACCGGCACCGAGTAGATGGCGAGCATCGGCAGCCCGGCCAGCGCCGGGCGGCGCAGCCCGACGGCGAGCACGTCGACCACCACGGCCACCCCGCCGATGCCGAGCACGGTGAGGAAGAGCAGCGGGTCGGTGTCCGGGACCTTCACGCCGTACGAGCGCATGTCCTGCATCGAGGCGGACAGTAGGTCGGCGAAGTGCCCGAAGGTGGCCGGGGTCGGGATGAAGGCGACCAGTTCGGTGTCGCCCGGGAAGAGCCAGGTCAGGGCCAGCGTCAGGCCGGCCACCATGGCCACCACCTGGGCCCAGAGCGGGAACCGGGCGAGCCGGGCCAGCGCGGCCACGGCGGCCACCACCGCCACCGCGATGGTGGCCTGGATCAGCCACGTCCAGCGTTCGAAGATGGCCGACAGCGGCGCGGCGGCGAGCAGCGTCGCCGCCGCGGCGACGAAGCCCAGGTTCCGGTGGGCGATCATGAGGGGAGCCTTCCGTTCATCGCATGCCGCCGGCCACCGTCTCGGCCAGCGCCGCCCGCAACGCGAAACCCTGCGAGCCCCGGGCGGCCTGCGGCCAGAGCGCCGGCAGCCGGCCGCCGTGGTCGACGCCGATCACCCGCCAGCCGCTCTGCAGCAGCGCCAGTGCGGCGGCGCCGTGCGCCTGGTCGGCCTCGGCCCGGGCCTTCTCCGGCAGGTTGAGCCAGGTGGAGCTGTGCAGCAGGAAGCCCACGCAGGTGGCGCCGTTGCCGCGCAGCCCGGCCAGCAGTTCGGCCTCGGCGGTGCTCAGCGAACCGAACAGGCCGATGATCAGGCCGCCGTCCGAGCGCTGCCGCACCCGCTGCACCAGCGTGGTGATCTCGACGTACTTGTCCAGCCGGACCTCGGCGAGGTGGTCCAGGAGCAGGCCGTCGCCGCTGACCTCGGAGGCGTCCACGTCCGCCCCCGAGCCGGTGACCAGGCGCAGCTTGTAGCCGGCCTGGCGCAGGTGCACGGCGATGCTCGCGGCGGCCGAGACCGCCCACTCGAAGCTGGCCGTCGGGCCGTCGCCGCGGTGGCCGTACGCCCGGGTGTCCAGCACCACGGTGGCCCGGCTCTCCCAGGGCTGCTCCTCCCGCCGCACCATCAGCTCGCCGGTGCGCGCTGTCGACTTCCAGTGCACCCGGCGCAGGTCGTCGCCCATCCGGTACTCGCGGGTGGCGGCGTCGTCCTCGCCGTGCACGGCCACCGACCGGGCCCGGCTGTCGCCGCTGCCGGCGTACTCGCCGGGCAGCCGCACCGACGGCAACGGGGTGACCTGCGGGATGACGGTCAGGTGGTCGGTGCTCGGGAAGGCGCGGCTGAGCTCGCACAACCCGAACGGGTCGGTCATCCGGACCACCAGCGGCCCCACCTCGTACCGGCCGCGCACGTCCGCCCGCACGGTGTACGCCACCGAGCTGGCCTGGTGCGCGCCGAGCCGCTCCAGCACCACCCGCGGCCGGCTGCCCAGCGCGTACGGCAGCCGGTCCTCCAGCAGCAGCGTGCCGGTCGGCAGGCGGGACATGTTCTGCAGCCGCAGCACCACCCGCGAACTGGCCCCGACCGGCACCCGGTGCGGGTCCAGCGACCGGTTGCAGGCCAGCTTGTAGCGGCTGCGCCCGACGTAGGCCGCGGCGAGCAGCGGCAGGATGGCGAGCAGCACGGCGACCCGGAGCAGGTCCTTCTCGCCGAGGATCGCCGACGAGATCGCGGCGGCGACCGCGGCCGCCAGGAACGAGCGGCCGCGGGTGGTCAGCCCGCGCAGCCCTTCGCGCACCTCACGGCCTCCGCGGCTCGTACGGCGGCCGGCCGTGGCCCTGGCCGGGCCGGGTGTCGTAGGGGGAGCGCTTGCGGTCGTGCGGCAGCGGCAGCCGGTGCACCAGCTCGGCGACGATGGCGTCGGTGGTGCGGCGGGCCAGCTGGGCGTCGGCGGTGGGGATGATCCGGTGCGCCAGCACCGGCACGGCGAGCACCTGGAGGTCGTCGGGGAGGACGTAGTCGCGCCCCTCCAGGGCGGCCACCGCGCGGGCGGTGCGCAACAGCTGGAGGGTGGCCCGCGGCGAGGCGCCCAGCCGCAGGTCGGGAGCCTCGCGGGTGGCGGTGACCAGGTCGATCGCGTACTGCTTGACGGCGTCGGCGACGTGTACCTGGCGGACGTGCCCGATCAGCCGGCGCACGGTGTTGGCGTCGGAGACCGGCCGCAGGTCGGTGAGCGGGTCGGTGGCGCCGTGCCCGTCCAGCATCGCCAGCTCGGCGCCCGGGTCGGGGTAGCCCATCGCGATCCGGGCGGTGAACCGGTCGCGCTGCGCCTCCGGGAGGGGGTAGGTGCCCTCCATCTCGATCGGGTTCTGGGTGGCGATGACCATGAACGGCGTCTGCAGCTGGTAGGTCACGCCGTCGACGGTGACCTGCCGCTCCTCCATGCACTCCAGCAGCGCCGACTGGGTCTTCGGCGAGGCGCGGTTGATCTCGTCGCCGACCACCAGGTTGGCGAAGACGGCGCCCGGGCGGAACTCGAAGTCGTGCGTCTCCTGGTTGTAGACGCTGACCCCGGTCACGTCGCTGGGCAGCAGGTCGGGGGTGAACTGGATGCGGCGCACCGAGCAGTCGATCGACCGGGCCATCGCCTTGGCCAGCTTCGTCTTGCCGACGCCCGGCACGTCCTCGATGAGCAGGTGGCCCTCGGCCAACAGGACCGCCAGGGCGAGCCGCACGGTGGCGGTCTTGCCCTCGATGACCTGCTCGATGTTCGAGACGATGGCTTCGCTGGCGGCGCGGAACTCGTCGTGCGGCAGCAGACCGCCCACCTCGTCCCAGGTCTGTTGTGTCACGGGCCTCCTCCTCGTCGCCGATCACGGCAGCTCTGTATAGAGCACCTGGACCCGCCGTTGGGTTCGCGACGCCGAGCCTCGTCTGCCGCAGAAATCTCACTGGCCTCTCAGGCTAACCATGTTTGTCGTGAACGCCGACCCCCGCAGGTGGACCGCCGGTTACGCCCCGAATATTCGCCGGGACGGGGGACGAGCGACCGCGCACCGCCGTCCCGACCCGTGGTGGCGGACGCCGGCCGGCCCGGGGCTGGGGGTACACTGCCGTCATGGCCGGAGTCTTCCTGCTTCTTACCGAGCCGTGCTGATGCGCTGAACGCGCGACAGCACGGCGGCCCCTCATGCGTGAGGGGCTTTTTTGTGCCCGTCGCCGGCCGGCCCGGCGTTCCGGGCCACCGCACCCACCAGACAGCACGAGACCACCGCGCCGAGCGACGCGAGGAGACGCCATGAGTGAGGCAGCCGCACCGGCCAGCGACATCCCCCCGTTCCGGTACACCGCGGCCCTGGCCGACGAGATCGAAAACCGCTGGCAGGACTTCTGGGAACGGGAGGGCACCTTCCACGCCCCGAACCCGACCGGCCCGCTGGCCGACCCCGACCACCCCCGGTCAGGCGCCGAGAAGCTGTACGTGCTGGACATGTTCCCGTATCCGTCCGGGGCCGGGCTGCACGTCGGGCACCCGCTGGGTTACATCGGCACCGACTGCTTCGCCCGCTACCAGCGGATGGCCGGGCGCAACGTGCTGCACGCGATGGGCTTCGACGCGTTCGGCCTGCCCGCCGAGCAGTACGCGGTGCAGACCGGCACCCACCCGCGGACCACCACCGAGGCGAACATCCAGCGGTACAAGTCGCAGCTGCGCCGGCTGGGGCTGGCGCACGACGAGCGCCGCTCGGTGGCCACCATCGACACCGACTTCTACCGCTGGACCCAGTGGATCTTCCTGCAGATCTTCAACTCCTGGTACGACCCGCAGGCCCGCAAGGCCCGGCCGATCGCCGAGCTGATCAGTGAGTTCGAGGGGGGCACCCGGCCCACCCCGGACGGCCGGCCGTGGGCCGAGCTGACCGTGGCCGAGCGCCGGCGGATCGTCGACGACCACCGGCTGGCGTACGTCTCGGAGGCCCCGGTGAACTGGTGCCCGGGGCTGGGCACCGTGCTGGCCAACGAGGAGGTCACCGCGGACGGCCGCTCGGAGCGGGGCAACTTCCCGGTCTTCAAGCGCAGCCTGAAGCAGTGGATGATGCGGATCACCGCGTACGGGGACCGGCTGCTGGACGACCTGGACACCCTGGACTGGCCCGAGGCGATCAAGCTGATGCAGCGCAACTGGATCGGCCGCTCCCAGGGCGCGCACATCGACTTCCCGACCCCGGTCGAGCCGATCCGGGTGTTCACGACCCGGCCGGACACCGTCTTCGGCGCCACCTACATGGTGCTGGCGCCGGAGCACGAGCTGGTCGACGCGCTGGTGCCGGCGGCCTGGCCGGAGGGGACGAAGGACGCCTGGACCGGCGGGCACGCCAACCCGCGGGCGGCCGTCGAGGCGTACCGGAAGGCGGCGGCGGCCAAGACCGACGTCGAGCGGCAGGCCGAGACCAAGGAGAAGACCGGCGTCTTCGTCGGGGCGTACGCCACCAACCCGGTCACCGACGCGCAGATCCCGATCTTCATCGCCGACTACGTGCTGGCCGGCTACGGCACCGGCGCGATCATGGCGGTGCCCGCCCAGGACGAGCGGGACTGGGAGTTCGCCGAGGTCTTCGAGCTGCCGATCGTGCGGACCGTGCAGCCTTCGGAGGGCTTCACCGGCAAGGCGTACACCGGGGACGGGCCGGCGATCAACAGCGCCGCGCCGGACCGCGGCCTGGACCTGAACGGCCTGGGGGTGGCCGACGCCAAGGCCCGGATCATCGAGTGGCTGGAGGCCGCCGGGCACGGCCAGGGCGCGGTCACCTACCGGCTGCGCGACTGGCTGTTCAGTCGGCAGCGCTACTGGGGCGAGCCGTTCCCGATCGTGTACGACGAGACCGGCGCGGCGATCGCGCTGCCCGAGGAGATGCTGCCGGTCGAGCTGCCCGAGGTGGACGACTTCTCGCCGAAGACGTTCGACCCGGAGGACGCCGACTCGAACCCGGAGACGCCGCTGTCGCGCCGCCGCGACTGGGTCGAGGTGGAGCTGGACCTGGGCGACGGCCCGAAGCGGTACACCCGGGAGACCAACGTGATGCCGCAGTGGGCCGGCTCGTGCTGGTACGAGCTGCGCTACCTGGACCCGACCAACGCCGACCGGTTCGTCGACGCGGAGAACGAGCGGTACTGGATGGGCCCGCGCTCCGCCGGCGACTGCGGCGGCACCGACCTGTACGTGGGCGGCGCCGAGCACGCCGTGCTGCACCTGCTGTACGCCCGGTTCTGGCACAAGGTGCTGTACGACCTGGGTCACGTCACGTCGTTCGAGCCGTTCCGCAAGCTGTTCAACCAGGGCTACATCCAGGCGTACGCGTACACCGACGCGCGCGGCGCGTACGTACCCGCGGAGGAGGTCGTCGAGCGCGACGGCGGCTTCTACCTGGGCGACACCCAGGTCAACCGCGAGTACGGCAAGATGGGCAAGTCGCTGAAGAACGTCGTCACGCCGGACGAGATGTGCGCGGCGTACGGCGCGGACACCTTCCGGGTCTACGAGATGTCGATGGGCCCGCTGGAGGTGTCCCGGCCGTGGGAGACCCGGGCGGTGGTCGGCTCGTACCGGTTCCTGCAGCGGGTCTGGCGGGCGATCGTCGACGAGCAGACCGGTGAGTCGCGGGTCACCGACGACCCGGCCGACGAGGCGACCCGGCGGCTGCTGCACAAGGTGATCGACGGGGTCCGCGGCGACATGGAGGCGATCCGGTTCAACACCGCGATCGCCAAGCTGATCGAGCTGACCAACGGGCTGACCCGGCTGCCGGCGACCCCGCGCGAGGTGGCCGAGCCGCTGGTGCTGATGCTGGCGCCGTTCGCACCGCACATCGCCGAGGAGCTGTGGCGGCGGCTGGGGCACGACACCTCGCTGACCTACGTGGACTTCCCGGTGGCCGACCCGGCGCTGCTGGTGGCCGAGACGGTGACCTACCCGGTGCAGGTCAACGGCAAGGTCCGCGGTCGCGTCGAGGTGCCCGCCGACGCGGCGGAGGAGACCGTCCGCGCGGCGGCCCTGGAAGCGGTCGCGTCGTCGCTGGCCGGCAGGGAGCCCCGCAAGGTCATCGTGGTCGCCGGCCGGATGGTCTCCGTCGTCGCCTGACCCCACCCCTGGCTACGGGCTCGTAGTTTCACGGAAAGAGTGGCTATTCCGCGCGGAATAGCCACTCTTTCTCGGTAGGAGCGGGCGCAGTTGGGGTGGGGTGGGGTGTCAGGGGTCGCGGCGGTGGACGACGGCCACGGCGACCACCGTCGCGGCCAGGGACCAGCCGGCGAACGCGAGCCAGGAGCCGGTGACGGTGGCCGGGAACCGGTCCGGGTGCAGGACGTCCGGGTGCACCTCGATCAGCCGCTGCCAGGCGGGGACGGGCAGCACGTGCCGGAGTTCGGCGATCCACCGGTGCTTGTCGCTGTCCACCACCAGCGGCAGCAGCACGAGCACCGCGGTGGCCGCCACGACGGCACCGGCGGCGTGCCGGATCACCGCGCCCAGCCCCATCCCGATCAGCGCGCAGACCGGTACCAGCAGGGCACTGCCCAGGACCGCCCGCGCCACCCCGGGTTCGCCGATGGACCAGCCGGCGTCCCGTCCGGACAGGATCGCCTGGGACACCCAGAACGAGCTCGCCGCGGTGACCAGGCCCAGCACGAGCATCACGGCGGTCAGCACGGCCGCCTTCGCGGCCACCACCGAACGGCGGGCGGGAACGGCGGCGAACGTGGCCCGGATCAGCCCGCTCTGGTACTCACCGACGACGGTCAGCGCGCCCACGCTGGTGGTGGCGAGCATCAGCAGCAGGTAGCCGGCCTCGGGGAAGGCGTCCCGCACCGGCCCGTACAGGTGGAACATCTCCCGCGTCCCGTCCGGGTACCGCGGCCAGTTCCGGTAGTCGGCGAGGCTGGCGTGCACGCTCACCCCGACGACGAAGAGGAACACCAGCGGCAGCGTCCACCGGGTCGAGCGGAGCGACCACAGCTTGATCCACTCTGCGGCGAGCAGGTCGCGGAACCGGGCCGGGGCGTCGGTCACGGCCGCGCGGGCGGGCAGGGGCGTCACGGTGGTCATCGGGTCTTCCCTCCGGTGTACTCGACGCTGGCGGCGGTGAGTTCCATGAACGCCTCCTCCAGGGAGGCCATCCGGGTGGTCAGCTCGTGCAGCGCGATCCGGTGGGCGAGCGCCAGGTCGCCGATCCGCTCGGCGGTCAGGCCGGTCACCAGGAGCCCTCCGGCGTCGTCCGGGCGCGCGGTGCCGCCCTCGGCCGCCAGCACCGCGGCCAGCGCCGCCGCCTCCGGCGTACGGACGGCGACGCTGGTCCGGGTGCCGCGGGCGGCGAACTCGGCGAGGCTCTGCTCGGCGATCAACCGGCCCCGGCCGATCACCACGAGCCGCTCGGCGCAGTTCTCCATCTCGCTCATCAGGTGGCTGGAGACGAACACCGTCCGCCCCTCGCCGGCCAGCCGCCGGAACAGGTCGCGCACCCACCGGACCCCCTCCGGGTCGAGCCCGTTGAACGGCTCGTCGAAGAGCAGCACCGGCGGGTCGCCGAGCAGCGCGGCGGCGATGCCGAGCCGCTGCCGCATGCCGAGGGAGAACCCGCCGATCTGGCGCCGGGCCACCCCGGCCAGCCCCACCTCCCGCAGCACCTCGTCGACCCGGGCCCGGCCGATGCCGTTGCCGCGGGCCAGCGCGGTCAGGTGGGCCGCCGCCGACCGCCCGCCGTGCACGTCGCCCGCGTCCAGCAGCGCGCCGGCGTGCCGCAGCCCGCGCGGCCGGTCGGCGAACCGGACGCCGGCCACGGTGACGGTGCCGCTGGTCGGCCGGGTGAGACCGAGGATCATCCGCAGGGTGGTGGACTTGCCGGCCCCGTTCGGGCCGAGGAACCCGGTGACGTGACCGGGTCGGACGGTGAGGGTCAGGTCGTCGACGGCCGTGGTCGGGCCGTATCTCTTGGTCAGGGCGTGGAGTTCGATCACCTGACCCACGCTGCCGGGCCGGGGCCGCGCCGGCGTCGCGCCGGCGGCCACATCCGGCGGCCGCGCACCCGCCCCGGGGCGTACGCCTGTGGGCCGATGCCCGGCCGCGGGCCCGGTGGCTACCGTGTCCGCATGCACGTCACCCTGCCGCCGCCACGCGACGCCCGGTGGCTGGCACGCGTGGTGCTGCCGTGGGTCGGCGTCGCGCTGCTGCCCGTCGCCCTGCTCCTCGCCCCGTCCCTGGCGTCCAGCCCGATGGGGATCGGCTTCGGCGACTGGTGGCTTGCCGAGCGCTACCTGGTGCCGCTGCTGGTCCTCGGCCTGCCCGCCGGACTGCTGGGCCGCCGACCGCTGCTCGCCCTGGGGCTGATGCTGGTCGCGGCGTGCGTGGTCACCGTGATCGTCCACGTCCCGGAGAACGGCTACCTGCGCGACATCTGGTACGCCCAGTTCCTCGGCATCGACCTGGTGGTCGGGCTGGTCGCGGCGCACCGGTCCCGGCGCGTCTCGGTGCCGGCGGCGCTCGTCGTGCTGGTGGCGCAGGTCGCGGTCAGCTTCGTCAACCCGGCCGACGACCCGTTGAGCCGGGCCACCCTCTCCGTGCTGGCGGTGCTCACCGCGTGGACGGTCGGCGACTCGGTGCGGGCTCGCCGCCGGCACGCCGACGCGCTGCGGGACCACGCCGCCGCCGAGGCGCTCACCGCCGAACGGCTGCGCATCGCCCGGGAACTGCACGACATGGTGGCGCACAGCATCGGGGTGATCGCCATCCAGGCCGGCATGGGCGCGCGGGTGATCGACAGCCAGCCGGCGCAGGCCCGGGCGGCGCTCGCCACCATCGAGGCGACCAGCCGGGAGACCCTGGCCGGCCTGCGCCGTACGCTCGGCGCGCTGCGCCGCCCGCAGGGGGAGCCGGCGGCGCTGGACCCGACGCCCGGCCTGGCCGACCTGGACCGGCTGGTCGCCGCGGCGGCGGACGCCGGGGTCCGGGTACGGCTGCACCGGCGGGGTCCGGCCGTTCCGCTCCCCGCCGACCTGGACCTGGCCGCCTACCGGATCGTGCAGGAGGCGCTCACCAACGTGGTCCGGCACGCCGGCACCGCCGAGTGCCGGGTCACCGTGACGCACGGCCCGGACGAGCTGACCGTGGCGGTGGTCGACGACGGCCGGGGCGGGCCGGTCGGCGGTGAGGGACACGGCATCGTCGGCATGCGGGAGCGGGTCGCACTGCTGGACGGCCGGTTCCACGCCGGCCCGCGCCCCGAGGGCGGCTTCCGGGTCGAGGCCCGGCTGCCGGTCCCGCCGTCCGCCGCCGCCGAGCCGGCGGCGGCCACGGAGGCGGCCCGGTGACCGTCCGGGTGCTGCTCGTCGACGACCAGCCGCTGGTCCGCGCCGGCCTGCGCGTGCTCATCGCCGAGGCGGCGGACCTTGACGTCGTCGGCGAGGCCGGCACCGGCGCCGAGGCGGTCCGGCTGGTCCGCGACCTGGCGCCCGACGTGGTGCTGATGGACCTGCGGATGCCCGGCACGGACGGCATCCAGGCCACCCGGACGATCACCGCCCACGGCGGCCCGACCCGGGTGCTGGTGCTCACCACCTTCGACGACGACGAGCACGTGCACGCCGCGCTGCGCGCGGGCGCGAGCGGGTTCCTGGTCAAGGACATGGCGGTGGACGACATCCTGGCCGCGATCCGGGTGGTGGCCGCCGGCGACGCGCTGATCGCACCGGCCGTCACCCGCCGGCTGATCGCCGAGTTCGCCCGCCGGCCGGAACGGCTCACCCCCGGCCGCAGCCTGGCCGGTGTCACCGAACGGGAGCGGGAGGTGCTCACCCTGGTCGGCCGGGGGCTGTCCAACGCGGAGATCGCCGCCGAGCTGGTGATCAGCGTGGCCACCGCCAAGGCGCACGTGGCCCGGCTCTTCGCCAAGCTCGGCGCCCGGGACCGGGTGCACCTGGTCATCGCCGCCTACGAGGCCGGCCTGGTTACCACGACGGGGTGACCAAGCCGGACGCCCCGGCGTGCCCGGCTGCGGCCCGGCGCGGAAACTGCGCGCCGCGCTGCCGGCCGAGCTGGCTGCCTCGGCAGCAGGACGTGCGGCGGAGCAGCGCGGCCCGATGATGCCTGATCGGCGTGATGACTCTGGGGCATATCTATGCCTCAGAGTCATCACGCCGGTTGGGGCGCGGGCGGGGCGTAGGTCCACGTGCGCCCGTTGGCGGGTCGACCTACGGCCGGCGGATCAGTCGCGACCCAGCGCGGCCAGCACGGCCGGGCGGTGCCGGAGCAGCCAGTCGTGCCAGCCGTGGACCAGCCGGACGACTCCGGCGGCCCGCAGCCGGCCCATGCCGGGCTCGTTCCGGTCGGCGCCGGCGTCGATGCCCCGCCAGGTGCCCTCGATCTGGTCGAGCATCACCTGGAGCAGCTCGGCCCCGGGCAGCGGCGGGCCGTCCGCGCCGGTGTAGGCGGCGCGGAGCAGGGCGGTCCGGCGGCCCAGCTCGGTCGGGTCGGCGCCGTCGCCGAGTTCGGCCCAGTGCCAGGCGGCGAAGGCCACGTCCTCGATCCGGCGGCCCGGCCCGGCCCGGTCCCAGTCGAGGAAGGCGACCGGCAGCAACCCCTGCGGGGTGTGCCGGTAGACGGTGTTCTTCGGGGACAGGTCGCCGTGGCAGACCGTCTCGGCGTCGCCGGCCAGCGGGCTGCTGGCGCACGCGTCGTGCAGCCGCCGGATCAGGCCGGCCAGCCGGACCAGCGCCGGGTCGGCGAAGTATCCCGGGTCCTCCCGGTCCCGCCAGGGCACCTGGCCGTCGAGGTAGCTGAGCACCTGCCGGCCGTGCTCGTCGGTGCCGAGGTGGCGGGGCGCGAGGTCCGCGCCGGCCCGCTCCAGGTGGCGCAGCAGCGCCGCCACGAAATTGGCGTTCTCCGGGGGCGTACGCCGGATGGTGTCGCCGGCCCGGACCACCTCGGCGATGAAGCCGCCCGGCAGGCGTTCCTCGCCGGTCGGGTTCGGGCCGTCGCCGCGATCTGGTGGCACGGCGTCAGCTCAGACCCGGGCGGCGCTGCCGCTCGGCGCGCCACCAGCCGCGGATCAGCACCACGCTGGCGACCAGGCCGAGCGCGGCGGGGGTGGCGGCGAACCAGTTGACGTCGCCGGGGGAGGTGACCGCCGCGCCCACGGCGGCGTAGCCGAAGGCGGTCGGGGCGGAGGCGAGCACGCTGCCGGCGAGGAACGGCAGCATCCGGGCGCCGGTGGTGCCGTAGCCGTAGCTGACCAGCCCGAAGCCGGCGATCGGCAGCAGCCGGACGGTGACCACCCCGAGCACGCTCTGCCGGGCGAACCAGTGGTCCAGCCGGGCCAGCCGGCCGCGGACCCGCTCGGCGACGAAGTCCCGGCCGAGCAGCCGGCCGACCGCGAAGCCGAGCGCCGCGGCCAGCAGCGCGGCGCAGAGGGCGTACCCGGCGCCCTCGAGGGGACCGAAGATCGCCCCGGCGGCGAGCGTGATGAAGGTGCGCGGGACCAGCGCCACCAGCAGCAGCGCCCCGCCGAGGATCGCCGCGACCGGGGCCGCCGTGCCGAGCCGGTCGGCCAGCCGAGGCAGCTCGGCGACGTCGGGGCGGGGGGCCACCAGCAGCAGCGCCCCGAACCCGGCGAGCAGGAGCAGCAGCAGGAGAAACCGGACGGCCGACGGCTGCCCCCGCAGCCGCCGGACGGCGCGGATCATGCTCGGGCGGCGGCCACCGCGGCGCGGCGCTCGGAGCGGAGCCGGTGCGACCAGGTGTCGTCCAGTGGCGGCAGCTGGTGCACGCCGGCGGCCCAGCGCAGCAGCAGGTCGGCCAGGGCGGGGTTGCGGGCCAGCGCCGGCCCGTGCGAATAGGTGCCGAGCAGCTTGCCCCGCCAGGCGCCCTCGGTGGCGCCGTCGTTGCCGATGCCGGCGGTCACCCGGGCCAGCGGGGCGACCTCCGGGCCGAGGTGGGTACGGCCGCCGTGGTTCTCGAACCCGCTCAGCGGGGGCAGGCCGAGCCGGGGGTCGATGTCGCCGGCCAACTCGCCGACGGCCCGGGTCGGGCCCCGGTCGGAGGAGAGGTCGAGCAGCTCCAGACCGCGGTACTGGGTGCCCTTGGCGAAGAAGGAGGTGCCGAGCAGCTGGTAGCCGGCGCAGACACCGAACACCACCGACCCCTGGGCGACCGCCCGGTGCAGCCCGCCGTCGGCGATCAGCCGCTGCGCGCCGAGCGCCTGCGGACCGTCCTCGCCGCCGCCGATGAGGTAGATGTCGGCGGTGGCGGGCAGCCGCTCGTCGGAGCGGACCTCCAGCACCTCCACCGGCATCCGACGCTGGCGGGCGCGGTGGGCCAGGATCAGCGCGTTACCCCGGTCACCGTAGGTGGAGAGCAGGTCGGGGTAGACCCAGACGATGCGCAGGCTCTCAGTTGACACGGTCCAACTCCGCTCGGATGTCCTGGAACGCTGTGTAGTTCGCGATGACCTCCAGCCGCCCCGGCGGCGCCGTCCGGACGGCCTCGTCGAACGTCCGCACGTGCTGGAACGGCACCTGGTTGACGTCCAGCCGCACGGCCAGGTCGTACGCCCGGTCACCGGTGATCAGCACCTGCCGGCCGCGCAGTGGGGAGAAGTCGACGTCGAACAGCCATGAGGTGTCCAGCCCGTCGGGGTCGCGAGCGTTGATCGACAGGAGCGTCGGCGCCTCGTCGGCCATGTCGAACGCCTCCAGCCAGCTGGCCGGGTTCTTCGCCAGCAGCAGCCGGATGTTGCGCCCGTCCCGCTCCACCTGCGCGTAGCGGCCGGCGACCGAGGCGACAGTGCCCAGCTGCAGCACCGCGTCGACCGGGCGGACGCCGAACTCGGCGGCGACGGCCAGCGCGGTGGCCGCGTTGCCGATGTTGACCTTGCCGGGCAGTTGGAGCTTGACCTTGTGCCAGGCACCGGTCGGGTCGACCACGCCGTCGTCCTCGACCGTCCACTGCGGTTCCGGCCGGCGCAGCGGGCAGCCGCTGCACCACCACTGCTCGCCGGAGCGCTGGATGGTCGAGCCGCACTCGGGGCAGACCCAGGAGTCGTCGTGCCACCGCTGCCCGGCGCTGAACCAGGTGACCTGCGGCGGCTTGATCCGGTGGTCGTGGTTGGGCGGCGGGGACGCGGCCCACACCACCATCGGGTCGTCGGCGTTGGCGACCACCCGTACGTCGGAGTGCTTGACCAGGGCGGCCCGCCAGAGCTGCGCCATCATGGCGACCTCCTTGGCCCGGTCGAGCTGGTCGCGGGAGAGGTTCAGCAACGCCACCACGTGCGGCTCGGTGGCCTCCAGCACCTGCGCGAGGTAGTGCTCGTCCACCTCCAGCACCGCGTACGGGGTGCTGCCGGCCTTGGCCAGTGCGGAGGTGTGCCCGGTGGGCATGTTGGCGCCGAAGGAGTTGGTGGCGACCCGGCCCAGCACGCCGACCGCTGCGGCGGCGAGCCGGGTGGTGGTGGTCTTGCCGTTGGTGCCGGAGATGAGCGCGATGGCGCGCCCGGCCGAGAGGTGGGCGAGCAGATCGGGGTCGATCTTCAGGCCGATCCAGCCGCCGATCACCGAGCCGTCGCCCCGGCCCGCGGCCCGCGACAGCGCCGCGGCCGTCCGGGACACGGAGCTGGCCACCTTCGCCCGCAGGGGCATCTTCGCGTCCGTCACGCGAGCGAGGTTACCGGACCGGCGCCCCCGCCAGATCGCCGCCGAGGGCGAACCGTTCGGCCGGGGTGGCCCGGCGGGTGGGCCGGATCGCGCTCAGCCGGATGGAGTCGATCTATGTCGGAAAGCGGACGCGGCCGGTGGGCCCCTTTCCCCCTCCACTCCGCTCCACCCCTTCTGACGTGCGGTTTTGCCCGCAGGACGGGCGCGCCACGCGGGCGTTTCTGGTTGCAGGTGGAGGGAAGTGGAGTAGAGTGGGGCCCAATGGTGAGGCCGGGAGGGCCCACCGG
This sequence comes from Micromonospora sp. S4605, assembly GCF_003176715.1. Classification (NCBI taxonomy): domain Bacteria; kingdom Bacillati; phylum Actinomycetota; class Actinomycetes; order Micromonosporales; family Micromonosporaceae; genus Micromonospora; species Micromonospora sp. S4605. The sequence continues at coordinate 2,825 of NZ_QGSW01000207.1, read as the reverse complement.
CCCGGGGGGTCAGCGGCGCCGCGAACGCCGCTCAAGGGCGAGGGGGTTGGGCCGATGTTCCTCGGCACCCACACCCCACGCCTGGACGACAAAGGCCGGTTGATCCTTCCGGCGAAGTTCCGGGACGAGTTGGCGGGGGGTGTCGTGATCACCAAAGGGCAGGAGCGCTGCCTCTACGTCTTCCCGATGCCCGAGTTCCAGCGGATCGCGGAGCAGTTGCGCGCGCAGCCGATGACCAGCAAGGCGGCCCGGGCCTACAGCCGGGTCTTCTTCGCCAGCGCCCACGACGAGGTGCCCGACAAGCAGGGCCGGGTGACCATCCCGGCCCACCTGCGGGAGTACGCCGCGCTCGACCGGGACCTGGTGGTGATCGGCGCGAGCAGCCGGGTGGAGATCTGGGACAAGGCCGCCTGGGAGAGCTACCTCGCCGAGAGCGAAGACGACTTCGCCGACATCGAGGAGGGGGTGCTGCCCGGCGGACTGTAGGGCGTGACGGCGCCCGACGTACTGCGAGATCTCCAGCCGCTTTCGAGTTCCTGGCACCCCTTCCCCGGTGCCAGGCGCACGATCCAGTGGGAGGGCCGCGGCCTCCGGCGGGCGGGAGCGGATGGGGATCTGGCGGTACGACGGCACGGCGTCGTCCGACGGCAGGACGCGGACGGAAGAACCGGTAACCAACCAGTGGGGGTCGACATGGGGGAGCTACGCGGCACGCACGTGCCGGTGCTGCTCGAGCGGTGTCTCGAGTTGCTCGCCCCCGCGCTGGGCCGGGGTGGCCGGACGGTCCACGTCGACGCGACGCTGGGTCTGGCCGGCCACGCCGAGGCGGTGCTGCAGGCGCATCCGGAGACGGTGCTGATCGGCCTGGACCGGGACACCGAGGCGCTCGCCCACGCGCGCGTCCGGCTGGCCCGCTTCGCCGACCGGGTCCACCTGGAGCACGCCGTCTACGACGAGCTGCCCGAGGTGCTCGACCGGCTGGGCTACCCGGGCATCGACGGGATCCTGTTCGATCTCGGGGTCTCGTCGTTGCAGCTCGACGCGCCCGACCGCGGGTTCGCGTACGCGCAGGACGCGCCGCTGGACATGCGGATGGACCAGACCCGGGGGGTGACCGCCGAGGAGGTGGTCAACACCTACTCCCACCCGGACCTGGCCCGGGTGCTGCGGGTCTACGGCGAGGAGAAGTTCGCCGGCCGGATCGCCTCGGCGATCATCCGCGAGCGGGAGCGGGCGCCGATCACCTCGTCCGCCCGGCTGGCTGAGCTGGTCAGGGAGTCCATTCCGGCACCAGCCCGACGAACCGGGGGACACCCGGCAAAGAGAACGTTTCAGGCTTTAAGGATCGAGGTAAACAGGGAACTGGCGGCGCTGGAGACGGCGCTGCCGGCCGCGCTCGACCGGCTCAACGTGGGCGGCCGCATGGTGGTCCTGTCCTACCACTCGCTGGAGGACCGGCTCACCAAGGCGGCGCTCGCCGAGCGGGTGCGCAGCAAGGGCCCGATCGACCTCCCGGTCGAACTCCCCGGGTCCGGTCCGACGTTCCGGCTGCTCAGCCGGGGCGCGGAACTGCCGGGGGAGGTGGAGGTCGCCGCGAACCCGCGCGCCGCTTCGGTGCGGTTGCGGGCCGCGGAGCGCATCGACCCGAACGCCGAGCAGCAGGGGCGGACCGACCGCGAACGGTCCCGCCGCCGCGTCAAGGCGATGCACCAACCGGGAACGGGATCGACCGCGGGAACCGTGGTGGACCCCGGGGGACGGGACAGGGACGGACGTAGAGGGGGAGGGACATGAGCATAGACAAGCGCGACCGCCGGGACGTGACCGGCGGCGGGCAGCGCGCACCGCGGTCGGGGGGCCGGACCGCGGCGGAGCGGGCCACGCGCGTCGGCACCGGCGCTCCGGGTACGGAGCGGGTGAGCCGGCTGGCGGAGACTCGCGCCCGGGGGGCGCGCGAGTTCCCGACCCAGGGCAGCGCCGCGCTCCGGCCGGCGGAGCGGGCCACCGCCACGGCGGCCCGGCCGCCGCGGCTGCGGGTGGCACCGCCGCCGCCGGTGCGGGTGCCGCGGGCGCCGTTCGCGGCGCTGATCGTGGTGCTGGTGGTCGGCGGGGTGCTCGGCATCCTGCTGGTCAACACGAAGATCAACGAGAACGCCTTCCGGCTGGAGCGGCTGCAGCAGCAGCAGGCTCAGCTCGACCTGGAGCAGCAGCAGCTGAAGAAGCAGATCGCCGACGCGGAGGCGCCCGGCAACCTGGAGGCCGCGGCCAAGGGGCTCGGCCTGGTCGAGGCGGGCGAGCCGGCGTACATCCGGCTGCCGGACGGCCAGCTGATCGGCGTGCCGCAGCCGGCCGACGGCGAGCCGTCGATCACCAGCCAGCAGGGCTCGGGGGGCTAGGACGGTGCCCCCGAGATCGGACGAACCGCGCCGGGACGCCACGGGCTCCCGGCGCGGCTCGTCGCGTACCAGCGGTGGCCGGGGCACCGACCGCACGGCCGAGCCCGGCGTCGGCGGGATCTCCGACGCCCGGGCGTACACCCCCCGGGGGCGCACCATCCGGGAAGGCGCGGCCCGGGCCGACCGCGAGGAGCGGGCCGGCCGGCCGGAGCAGCGGCGCACCCCGCGCAGCACCCGCTCCGGCGACCCGTTCCGGCCCGCTCTCCAGGTGCTCGACGGCGGCCGGACCGGGGCCACCCGGGCCGGCCGGCGGGACGCGGCCGGCGGCCGGTCGGGTGTCGTCCGCACCGTCACGCCGCGCGCCCCGCGCGCGCCCAGGGACGACGAGCCGCCGGCGACGCCCCGCCGGCGCGCCACGCCGCCGCGCAC
>NZ_QGSW01000041.1:0-30068 GCF_003176715.1 Micromonospora sp. S4605 | reverse complement strand
GGCTCCGGTCTCGTGGGCTCGGAGATGTGTATAAGAGGCAGGGGCGCGCCGTTCAGCAGGCAGTTGGTCGGGGCGCCCGGGCCGCTGCCCAGGAAGCCGAAGGAGACCGAGGCGCCGGGGGCGATGCTGCCGTTCCAGGACCGGTTGGTGAACGTGTGGCGCTGACCGGAGGAGGTCAGCAGCGCGTCCCAGTAACTGCCGACGGTGGTGCCGGCGGGCAGGTCGAAGCTGACGCTCCAGCCGTTGACGGTGGAGCCACCAGCGTTGGTGATGGTGTACTTCCCCTCCCAGCCCGAGCCCCAGTCGGACGTTTTCACGAAGCTGGCGGTGGCCCCGGCGGCGAACGCCGGCAGCGCCACCCACACCGCCCCCACCGCTGCGGTCAGCGCGGTGACCAGCGACAAGACCAGAGATCTGGAACGTTTCACGGCATCCTCCACACCCGGATGACATCAACAGCCATCGACGTTGGCGATTATTATTAAGACTGTTAACTGTTGTTGTCCAGAGTGGGCGCGAGCCGGCCCGAGCGGGAGCACCGGGCCGGGCCCCATGCCATGGGCCCGGCCCGGTGCCGCTCAGCGGCGGAAGGTGAACCAGTTGACGTTGACGAAGTCGTTCGGCTGACCGCTGCTGAAGGTCAGGTAGACGGTGCGCCGACCGGTGGGCCCGGCGACGTTGCCGGGGACCGAGCGCCAGCTCTGCCAGCCCCCGGTGTTGGCGATCGCGAAGCTGCCGATCGGCGGGCTGGTCGGGCTGTCCAGCCGGACCTCCACCAGGCCGCTCACCCCGGCGCCCGCGCCGGAGGCGACCCGGGCCAGGAAGTCCCGGGGCGGGGTGGCGCCGAACTCCACGTTGTCGAAGCGCACCCAGTCGCCGTTGCGCAGCGCGCCGATGTTCTGCCCACCCTCGGCGCACGCCTCGACGATGACGCCGTTCTGGGCGTTGAACGACTCCGCCTGGATGGTCGCGTACGCGTCCCGCGTACCGCCCGGGGGCGGGGTGGTCGGCGGCGGGGTGCCGCCACCACCGCGGCTGTAGACGGCGACGTAGTCGACCAGCATCGGCCGGCCCGGGACGGTGGCCGCGGTGGGCGTGGCGGAACCGGCCACCCCGTTCGGGAACGCGCCGCCCATGGCCACGTTGAGCAGCAGGAAGTAGCCGGCGTGGCTGGTCATCTGCGACCAGTACGGCTCGCCGACGCGGGACTGGCTCACGGTGTGGTAGAGCTGCCCGTCGACGTACCAGCGCAGCTGCTGCGGGCTGACCGAGGCGTCCCACTCGAACCGGTAGGTGTGGAACGCCGACTGGCAGGTGCTGCCGGGGCAGGCCCGGGACGCGCCGATGCCGTTGAACTCGTCGCACGGCCCGCCCGGGGCGACGCCGCAGTGCAGCACCCCCCACACCGAGTTGATGCCGTTGACGTTCTCCATCACGTCGAACTCGCCGATCCCCGGCCAGTTCTGGTAGTTGCCCCGGTAGGGCGAGCCGAGCGCCCAGAACGCCGGCCAGTAGCCGGCCGCCGCGGCGCCGGTCACGTTGGGCATCTGGATCCGGCCCTCGATGGCCAGCACGCCTCCGGACGGCGGCTTGAAGTTGCTGCGGACGGTCTCGATACGCGCGGAGGTCCACCGGCCGGAGCCGTCCCGCAGCGGGGTGATCCGCAGGTTGCCACCGCCGTCGTGGCTGACGTTGGCGGTGCTGTTCGTGTACGTCTGGATCTCACCGGTGCCCCAGTTGGGCGGCCCGCCCGGGTAGCTGGTGCCGGTGTCGATGATCCAGTTGCTGGCGGACGGCAGCGTGCCGGCCGCGCCGGTGAAGTCGTCGCTCCACACCAGACTCCACCCGGACGGCGGTGGCGGCACTGCCGCGTTCGCGGTCACGGTGACCCCGGCCAGGACGGTGGTGGTGGCGGTGAGCAGGGCCAACGCCAGCGGAAGCCGGCGTCGTGCGGGCAGGGCGGCAGGAGCCGCCGGGGCAGGTCGCATGGGCGTGCCTCTCTGCGGGGACGGGGCGAGAGAGCGCTCTCTCAGGAGTTGTACGGGCATCGGACGCAGTTGTCAACGTCGATCGATGTCCGCCCCCGCCGGCACCGGTTGCGGCCGGCGCAGCACCGCCTGCTCCAGCGCCGACCAGGCGGTCGTGGTGACCAGGTAGATCACCGCGGCCAGCGGCAGCACCAGCGCCACCAGCACCGTCCCGTACGGCAGCAGCGGCAGCAGCCGGGCCAGGGTGGCCGCGCCCGGGCCCTCCGCCGGGGCGCCGGCCACCGTCCCGGTCGCGGCGGCGGCGCGCCGGATCCGGCGCGACATCCACCAGGCGAGCACCACCAGCAGCGCCAGCAGGCCGCCGAACAGCGGCCCGGCGGCGCCGGCCAGCCCGTCGGTCAGGTGGTGCCCGAGCGGCACCCCGGCGAGCCGCTCGTCGAGCAGCCCGGTGCCGCCCTCGGCGGTGCTGAAGAGCCGGTACATCACCAGCAGGAACGGCGCCTGGAGCAGCACCGGCAGGCAGCCGGCGACCGGGTTGGCGCCGGCCGAGCGGTAGAGCCCGAACAGTTCGGACTGCAACCGGGCCGGGTCGTCGGCGTACCGGCGCTGGAGGTCGCGGACCTGGGGGGCGAGCGCCGCGCGGCGCCGCTCGCCGCGGACCTGCGCGACGGTGAGCGGTGAGATGAGCAGCCGGACGGCGACGGTGAGCACGACGATGGCGGCCGCGGTGGCCGCGCCGCCGGCCAGCGGTTCGAGCAGGTCGGTGAGCCAGGACAGGGCGGCGCCGGCGGCGCCGACGGCATCGTGCAGCGGTGCGAAGGCGAGCATGGTGGACCCCTCGGTCGATTCCGGTGGGCGCCCGCCGGACCGGGTCCGGACCGGGCGCGGATGATGGCGGAATCGGCCGCGCGGCGGGCGGCTACGCGGCCGAGGGGCACACCCCGGGCGCGCGCGGCCGGGGCCGGCCGGGGGCGTCCGGGTCGACCTGGCGGGGCACCCGGCGACGACGCGCACGGGCACGCAGCGCGGTGGCCCGCCCGAAGGCCGCCGGCGCACCGGCGCCGGCGACGGCGCGCACCGCGAGCAGCGTGGCCAGCAGCACCAGCGCGGCGCCGGCGAGCAGCTCGGCCGGGCGGTCCGCGAGCACGGTCAGCTGGGCGAGCGCGTACGCCCACGTCTCCAGCACCAATCCCAACGCTCCCGGCACGGGCCCAGCCTAGGACCCGTTGTCACGCCGTCGCGGGCCATCGCGCCGTGGCCGCCCACCGGGTGACCCGACACGCCACCGACGCGCCCGGGCCGGCGTTTCCGGCCGTGACCACGGTGGGTAACCACTGCCGGCACGGCGGCCGGACGGCCGTCGACGGTGCGGAAACGGATGGTGGTCACGATGAGCGGCCAGGCGGCGACGGCCCCGGACGCGACGGCGGAGGGAACCGACCTGCTGACGGTGGGCGTCGAGGAGGAGTTCCTGCTCGTCGACCCGCACACCGGGGCCGCGGTGCCCGCCGTCGACCTGGTCCTCGACCAGGTGCCGGCGGAGCTGCGCGGGCAGGTGGAACGGGAGTTCCAGACCAGCCAGATCGAGATCGGCAGCCCACCCGGGCTGGAGCTGAGCTCGATCCGGCACTCGCTGAGCCTGCTGCGGGCCGCGCTCGCCGACGCGGCGGAGCGGGCCGGCGTACGGCTGCTGGCGATCGGCACCGGGCCGGTCGACGGGCCGGTGCCGCCGGTGGTCGACAAACCCCGGTTCGACCGGATGATCGAACGGTTCCGGCTGCTGGTCCCCGGCCCCGGCAACAACGGCATGCACGTGCACGTGGGGGTGCCCGACGCCGAGACCGGCGTGCAGGTGCTCAACCACGTCCGGCCCTGGCTGCCCACGCTGCACGCGGTGACCGCCAACTCCCCGTTCGCCCGCGGCACGGACACCGGGTACGCGAGCTGGCGTTCGGTGGAGTGGGAACGCTGGCCGTCGGTCGCGCCCACCCCGTACCTGGAGTCGCACGAGCACTACCAGCGGCTGATCCGCCAGCTGATCGCCAGCGGGGTGATGCTCGACGAGGGGATGCTCTACTGGTACGCCCGGCTGTCCGCAAAGTACCCCACGTTGGAGATCCGGATCGGCGACGTCTGCCCGTCGGTGGACGACGCGGTGCTGGTCGCGGCGCTGGTCCGGGCCCTGGTGGCCACCGCGATGGCGGACATCGCGGCCGGCCGCCCGGCCATCCGCACCGACCACCACCTGCTGGTCGGCGCGCACTGGCGGGCCGCCCACGACGGGCTGGAGGGCGACGGGGTGGACCTGACCGACGGCGAGCTGCGCCCGGCCTGGCACCTGCTGGACGACCTCGTGACGCGGGTCCGCCCGGCCCTGGAGCGGCACGGCGACCTGGCCGAGGTGACCGACCTGCTGGGCGGGCTGCGCCGGCACGGCAGCGGCGCCGCCCGACAGCGGGCCGTCTTCGCCCGTACCGGCCAACTGGCCGACGTGGTGGCGGACGTCGCGCGACAGACCCGCGGCTGAGCCGTTCGTGACAGGATGAGGCGCGTGGCGCAACGGCTCGTGGTGATCGGGGCGGACGCCGCCGGCATGGCGGCGGCGTCCCAGGCCCGACGTCGCCGCGACCGCGACGACCTGGAGATCGTCGCGTTCGACCGGGGCCACTTCACCTCGTACTCGGCGTGTGGCATCCCGTACTGGATCAGCGGGCTGGTGCCGGAGCGGGACCAGCTGATCGCCCGCGCCCCGGAGACGTTCCGCGAGTCGTTCGACATCGAGGTGCGGCTCCGGCACGAGGTGACCGCCATCGACCTCGACCGCCGCGAGGTGGTCGCCCGCGACCTCGACCGCGGCGGCGAGGTCCGCGCCGGGTTCGACATGCTGATGTACGCCACCGGCGCGAACCCGATCCGGCCGGACTGGGCCGGTGGTGACGTCGGCGGGGTGTTCGGGATGCAGACCCTCGACGACGGCGCGGCGCTGCTGGGGTGGCTGGACGCCGACCCGGCACCCCGCCACGCGGTGGTGGTCGGCGGCGGCTACATCGGGGTGGAGATGGCCGAGGCGCTGATCCAGCGCGGGCTCTCGGTCACCCTGGTCGAGCGGGACGAGCAGCCGATGTCCACGGTCGACCCGGACATGGCCGAACTGGTCGTCGACGCGATGCGCACGCTGGGCCTGCAGATCCGTACCGGGCTGTCGGTGACCGGGCTGGAACAGCGGGACGGCCGGGTGTCCGCGGTGGTCACCGAGGAGGGGTCGATCCCCGCCGACGTCGTGATCCTCGGTCTCGGCGTACGCCCCAACGTCGCCCTCGCCCGGGCCGCCGGCCTGCCGCTGGGCCCGAGCGGCGGGGTACGGGTGGACCGCCGGATGCGGGTGCCCGGGGTGCCCGGGGTCTGGGCGGCCGGCGACTGCGTGGAGACGCTGCACCGGGTCAGCGGAATGCCGGTGCACGTGCCGCTGGGCACCTACGCCAACAAGCAGGGCCGGGTCGCCGGGATCAACATCGGCGGCGGCTACGCCACCTTCGCCGGGGTGATCGGCACCGCGGTGACCAAGGTCTGCGACCTGGAGGTGGGCCGCACCGGGCTGCGCGAGCGGGACGCCGTCACGGCCGGCTTCGAGTTCGTCTCGGTGATCGCCAAGTCGACGAACCGCGCGGGCTACTACCCGGGCGCCCGGCCGATGACGGTGAAGCTGATCGCCGAGAAGCCCAGCGGGCGGTTGCTCGGCGCGCAGATCGTCGGCTGGTCCGAGGCGGCCAAGCGGATCGACACCCTCGCCGTGGCGCTCTGGAACAAGATGACGGTGGACGACATGACGGCGCTGGACCTGGGCTACGCGCCCCCGTTCGCTCCGGTCTGGGACCCGGTGCTGATCGCCGCCCGCAAGGCCGTGGACGCCCTGGCCGGCGCCGGCCGCTGACCCACCCGGGCACTGCCGACGCGAGGGCTGTCGGCTCTGGGTGCGCCTGTTGACGTTGGCGCGACAACAGACGCACCCAGTCCTTCCGCTGTCAGACCGGCCAGCACGGCGCGGCGCCGGCCGCGCCGGCCGGAATTGGTTGTACGGGCCGTGCGGGCCCGGCCAGGATGGCCGGATGGACGGGGCGCTGCGGATACCGGACGGGTTGGACTGGGTACGCGGCACTCCGGACGGACGGCGGTGGCTGGCGGACCTGCCGGAGCTGCTGGCCGCCTGCGTCGAGCGGTGGTCGCTGCGGGTCGGCCCGCCCTTCGGGTACGCGTTCGCCTCGCTGGCCCTGCCGGCCGAGCTGTCCGACGGCACACCGGCGGTGCTCAAGCTCCAGTACCCGGACCCGGACAGCGTGCACGAGGCGACCGCGCTCGACCGGTGGGCGGGCGACGGCGCGGTCCGGCTGCTCGGGCACGATCCCCAGCGGCGGGCGCTGCTGGTGGAGCGCTGTGTGCCCGGCACGCCACTGCACACCGTGCCGCCGGAGCGGGCGCTCGACGTGGTGGTCGGGCTGCTGCCCCGGCTCTGGCGCCCCGCCGGGGCACCGTTCACCCCGCTGGCCGAGGAGGCGGCCGGCTGGGCGGAACGGCTGCCGGTGAAGTGGGCACGCACCGGCCGCCCGTACGAGCGGCGACTGCTCGACGCGGCGCTCGGCCTGCTGGCCGACCTGGTGCCGAGTCAGGGCGAGCAGGTGCTGGTCAACCAGGACCTGCACGCCGGCAACGTGCTCCGGGCGACCCGGGAACCGTGGCTGGTCATCGACCCGAAGCCGCTGACCGGCGAGCGGGAGTTCGGGGTGGCGCCGCTGGTCCGGGGCGGGGAGCTGGGCCACTCCCCCGCCGCCGTCCGCCACCGGCTGGACCGGCTCAGCGCCGAGCTGGGGCTCGACCGGGACCGGGTGCGTGGCTGGACCATCGGGCAGACGCTGGCCTGGAGCATCGGCGACGACCAGGTCTTCCCTCGCCAGATCGAGGTGGTCCGCTGGCTCCTCGACGGCGACTGATCACGCCGGTTGGCAGGTGGCGCACCAGTAGAGGTTGCGGCCGGCCAGCGCGCCGCGGCTCACCGCCGTGCCGCAGACGTGGCAGGGCGCGCCCGGGCGGCGGTAGACGTACACCTCGCCGCCGTGCCGGTCCACCCTGGCCGGTCGCCCCATCGCCTCGGGCAGGTGGGCGTCCCGGACGGTGTCGATCCGGCCGCTCACCACGGCGCGGGTCATCAGCGCCACCAGGTCGGCCCAGAGCCGCTCCCAGCCGGCCCGGGTCAGTTCCCGGCCGGCCCTGGTGGGCGACAGCCCGGCCCGGAACAGCGCCTCGGTGACGAAGATCAGCCCGGTGCCGGCCACCACCGACTGGTCGAGCAGCAGCGCCGCCAGCGGCGTCGGGCTGCGGGAGATCCGGGCGTACGCCCGCTCCGGGTCGGCGTCGGCGCGCAGCGGATCCGGGCCGAGCCGGTCGCGCAGCGCCGCCACCTCTGGCGGGGTGAGCAACTCGCAGGCGGTGGGGCCGCGCAGGTCGAGCCAGTGCCGGTCACTGGTCAGCCGCAGCCGCACCTGGCCGACCGGCGCCGGCGGCTCCCCCGCGCCGTCGGTGAACTTCCCGTACAGCCCGAGGTGGACGTGCAGGGTCAGCCCGCCGGCGTGGTGGTGCAGCAGGTGCTTGCCGTACGCCTCGGTGGCTTCCAGGACGGTGCCGGTGAGCCGGGCGGCGCCCTCGGCGAACCGGCCCTGCGGGCTGGCGGCGTGCACCTTGTCACCGGCGAACAGGTCGGCGTGATGGGCCGCCAGGCGGTGGATGGTGTGTCCCTCTGGCACGGGCGTCAAGGGTAGTCAGCCGTGCTCACGTCTGCCATCTGACCTGCTCGAATGACGCCGTTGGCTACCCCTGGCGTTCATGACCATCAATGACACAGGTTGTACCCCGGTTGTACCCGCGAGCAGCATGGGTCCACTTCTCTCTCCAACTTGTTCGGCACGCGTGGCCAGCGCTACGCTCGTTCGTGCAGGCAAGCCCACGGGCAGCCGGGCGCGGCACTTCGGACCATCGGTCACGCCGCCCCGTGGCTCGGGCCGCACAACTGAACAGACCATCGCACTGCCCGGGAGGGACTCGATGGCATCGACACCAAGTGATGCCGTGACCCCCGGGCTTCTTCGTCTCCGGGGCACGGCCCGACCGGAGAAGGAAGAGGGATGGCAAGGGTCATGCTCAAGCTCGGCCAGGTGGCCGAGGAGTTGAACGTCAGCATTTCCACCGCGCGCCGCCTTGTGCGGCGTGGGGATCTGGCCGGCTGCAAGGTCGGCTATCAGATCCGGGTCGCTCGCGAAGACCTTGACGCCTACGTGGCGCAGGTGCGCGCGGCAGCCGCAGCGGGCCAGCAGGCAGCGTGAGGGCTCGGCAGCCGGGCTAGATAGGCCGGCTGGCCCTGCGCCTGGTGCTGGCCGCTCTACGCCGTAGAACCGCATTCCCTATTCGCCGTCCCCACGGTCGATAATTGGCCGTGGGGCGACGATGAATTGCGCCCGGAAGAAAGATGCGCCAGAGGCCCTGCGCCTTCTGCACAGTGTTTGTAGGCCCACAAACAACAGCGCAGGAGGGAAGCGAAATGCCGAGACCGCCAAGCCGTCCGAAGGAGGTTGACCACACCGTGAAGGTGCGGTTGACCATCGAGCAGAAAGCAAGGCTGCGAATGCTGACGCGGCTCACCGGCAAGTCGGAGTCGGCCGTACTGGCGGACATCTTCTCGCTGTTCTGGGAAACGCTGGGATTGCCCGAGGCAGGAGGGACGAAATGACCACCCCGAACGAGAACGCGCGGGCGCTGCGGCGCGGCAGCATCGAAAGCGCCAAGGCGCGCGTCAAGAACAGGCGACAGAAGGTCGAGCAGGAACTGATGGACGCCCTGGAGGCGGCGGACCGGCGGCAGCGGTTGCTGCACGGCGCGGCGTCGGCGGACGAGACGGCGCGGCTGACCGCCCGGTACAAGAAGGGGATCTGACATGGCAACTCCGTTCGCGGACCACCTGGCCCGTGTCGAGAAGGCGTACGAGAACGGCGAGATCAACGACCGGCAGTACAAGCAGCTCGTGGACGAGGCCGACAAGAAGGCCAAGCCGTACGAGGACCTGATCCGCGCCTCGGCCGAGGAGCAGCTCCAGGAAGCCGAAGCCTTCGAGGCCTCCCTCACGGAGCGGTACGACGGCATCGAAAGCCGCCTCAAGGAGATCAGCATGGCGATCGCCGGAGAGGACGACCTCGGGCGGCTGCGCGAACTGCGGGACGAACTGCACCGCCTGCACCGCGAGGAGCTGAACCTGGAACGCCTGGCCAGCCAGCACGAGAGCGTCCGCGCCACCGCCGAGAAGATCAAGGAACTGCCGATCGCCTTCGTGGACACGCTGTACGACCGGTACCCGAGTCTGCTGAAGAGCTTCGACGGCTTCGGCATGCGGATCGACCCGATGGCCACCGGCCCCGGCTTCCGGGACCCCGGCGGCCCCACCGGCTTCACCAAGAGCACCCCGGACCACGCGCCCCGCGTGCGCGGTCGCCGCTGACATCAGAAAGGCGGAGAGGGCCGGGACTGGCTCACCCGACTCTCCCCGCCTTACCGGCACGCCCTTTCCACCCAAGGAGAACGCAATGTCCAGTGTAGCCCTGAGCCAGGCACAGGCCCCGGCCCAATGGTGTCCAGAACAGCTTCGCACCGAGCAGCACGAATGGGGCGTGGCAATCGATCCGAAGGCCGATTGGGCCTTGGAGCACGGCCGCCTCATTCAGCGGTGGGTGAACGACCAGCGCAGCAAGGGATGGGGTCGAGTGATGACCTTCCACGCCCTCCGCCGGAAGTTCGCCGGCCAGGTGTTCGGTGACTTCCGGATGCGCCACGACGACCCGTTCTGGGCCGTGGTGGACGGCACGATCTGCGACCTGCTGAACAGCGGGCACAGCGGCCTGATCGTCGTGCCGATCGATAAGTGCACCACCTGCGGCTGAATCGTCGTCGGGGCGCGGAAAGCCTTGTGAGCAAACCGCGCCCCGACCCGACGGACGAAGAAGGGCGGACCATCGTGCAGGTGAAGGCTAGCACTGGCGCGAGCGCGAATTGCCATCAGAATACGAAGCCCGCGAATGGCGCTCGAAAAGAAAGACGGAAGAACGGGGCTGCGGGCTCTGTAGTTTATTTGCAGCAAGCTCCATGCATTGAGGAGAAGCAATGGAACAGCAGATCAACCCGAGCGACGTTGGCCGGTACTTGGCGCGCAAGCGCTGGGACAAGGCGACCCCGGAACAGCGCAAGGCACAGGGCGAAGCGCTTGCTGCGGGGCGGCGCAAGGCTCGGGCCAAGCGCAGCAGCGAACAGGGCTCACTACCTGACCGCGACAAGTAAGCGTCAGGGCCGGCTGGCGGGCCGACCCTGGCAGGAAAGAGGCAACTGTGAGGCAGCATAGCGTCCCTGCTCAGCAGGGCCAGCGTCCAAATCCGCGGGTCCGATTCGACTGCGCGTACACGTACCGAGCACCGAACGGCCACGAGCTGTTCCAGCACGTGCGCTGGCGGACAGACGATGAGCGCGGCAAGAGCTTCAGCTACCGCTGGCGACCGCACCCGTCCGCGCCGTGGATCAAGGAGAAGCCGAAGACGGACACGGCAGGCTTCGAGGCTGACCACTATCTGTGGCAGCTCCGCGCCGTACGCCGGGCGGTCCGGGCCGGTGAACCGGTGTGGTGGCCCGAAGGCGAGCGTGACGCGCTGGAGCTCGGTCGGGCAGGCGTCGTGGCGACCAGCCATCACGGCGGGGCGTGCAAGGTCAGCCCGGAGCAGTGCGCGTGGCTGCGGGGCGCGGCCGGGGTGGTGCTGCTGGCCGACAGGGACGCCGCTGGGGCCGCCTGCGCCCTCCGTCGGTACGAGGGGCTACTAGAGCACGCCGGGCTCAGGCCGTGGCAGGTGCGCGTTCTACGAGCCGCCACGGGCAAGGACGCGGCTGACCACCTCGCAGCCGGGTACGGCCTGGCGGACTTCGTGCCGGTCAGCCTTACCACCCTGCGGCGCAAAGCGGCCGAGTACACACCGGAGACCGCAGCGGCGGCCGGATACATGTACGTCGGGCTCACGGTCATCGTTGGTGGAAGGCGGATCACGCTGTGACCGCGCAGCGACGGAAGACCCGTCAGCAGATGCCAGCGCTGCCCACCCCGCGTGTCCGCGACCAGGTGCGCGCTCGGCCCCGGTATGGGCGCTGGCTGCTGGACCAGGTGCACGACACCCTGCGGCGGTTCGTGATCCTGCCCAGCGAGGAGGCGTACGACGCGGTGACGCTGTGGGTCGCGGCAAGTCACGGGGTGCCATGGCTGGACACAGCGCCACGGCTGGCCATCATCAGCCCCACCAAGCGGTGCGGGAAGAGTCGCCTGATCGATGTGTGCGAGTGCTTGTCGTTCAACCCGCTGACCACAGCCAACACCACGGTTGCGGCGCTGGTGCGCTCCATCTCCCCGGTTGACCCGCCAACCATCTTCATCGATGAGGCTGACACGGTGTTCGGCACGAAGAAGCAGGCCGAGAACAACGAGGACTTGCGCGGCATCGTCAACAGCGGGCACCAGCGCGGGCGGCCGGTGCGGCGGTGGGACGTGCGGCGTAACCGGGCCGAGGAGTTGGAGACCTTCGCCTTCGCAGCGCTGGCCGCCATCAAGGATCTGCCCGACACGATCATGGACCGCGCCGTAGTAGTCCGCATGCGCCGCCGGGCCAACGACGAGAAGGTGGAGCGCTTCCGCCTCAGCCGCAACCGAGAGGAGTTGGAGGCGCTTGGTGCCAAGGTCAATCGTTGGCTGCGGTCGTACTCGGAGGAGCTGAGCAAGGGTGTCCCCGAGGACGCCATGCCGGTAGAGGACAGGGCGGCGGACACCTGGGAGCCACTGATCGCGGTGGCCGACCTGGCGGGCGGCAAGTGGCCTGACCGGGCGCGGGCTGCGGCCAGGGTCATGACCGGGGCCGAGGCTGGCGAAGCTGCCAGCGGTGACGCGGCCGGGCTGGAGCTGCTCCAGGATCTGCGGACCGTCTGGTACCCGGAAGAGGACAAGGTCCACAGCAACACCATCGTCAACCGCCTCATCAACATCGAGGGCGCTCGGTGGAGCAACTACCAGTACGGGCGGCCGATCAATCAGTACGAGCTCGCCCAGCTCATCAAGCCGTACGGCATCAGCCCGAAGAGCGTGCGCGCAGGTGCGGACAAGGCCAACCGCAAGGGCTTCGAGCGGCATGCCATTGAGGAGGTGTGGCGGCGATACCTCCCCGAGGAACAGCCCCGTAGCGCCTCTGTTGCGCCTGGCCAGCGAAGGTCCGCAACAAGGAAAGTCCGTGTCTAGCTGGGGAAACGGGCCTCTGTTGCGGCTGTTGCGCCTGTTGCGGAGTTGGTGCGCAACAGCGTCCCAACCCCCTATATAAGTAACGCGAGAAACAATATATGTAAATGTGTAAGGCAATAGTTAGGTAGGGGTGAGAGAAGTTGAGGCGGACAGATTCAGGCGCTATGGCGCAACAAGGCGCAACATCCGCAACAGAGCAGGTGGGCGGCCGAATGGCTGGAGCAACAGCGCCGCAACGCAGGGGCAACAGGTTCATTCCCATCGAGCAGAAGGTGCCAGCGGAGCGGCAGTGCGACCCGGTGAAGTGGTACGCGCTCATCAAGGAGATGGAGGCGTTCCGCGAGAAGACCGGCATGGGCCTCAGCCGCACGTGGGCGTACGTCAACCGAGGCCAGTACGAGGAGGCCCGCCGGGACTTCGACCGAGTCTTGCAAGAGCACGGCATGCGGTTCGTCACCCTGGCCGACTACTGAGGAGATGCGAGATGACTGAGCGCAAGCGCAGGCGTACGCGCCTCGCCGCCGTGCCGCCCCAGAAGATGGACGAACCCCATGGAGAGGTCGCACCCCGTGCGGCCGACGACCGGGAGGGCAAGTGCACGGCACACAACCGGCGAGACGAGCTGTGCGGCAACTACGCGATCCCGGGCGGCAAGGTCTGCGTCATGCACGGCGGCAGTGCTCCGCAGGTCCGCAAGGCAGCCGCGCTCCGCCTGCTCGCCCTGGCCGACCCCGCCATCACCGCGCTCGCGGAGGTGGTCCGGAGCGCCCCGAAGGAGTCTGACCGCGTACGGGCTGCCACGGCCATCCTCGACCGAGCCGGCCTCGGACCTAGCTCCAAGATCGAAGTTGAGGCCAAGAAGTGGGAAGAGGTCTTCACCACGATCGTGGATGACGAGGACGACGAGGCCCCGGCCTGGCGGCGGGACCGCTACGCGGACCCGGAGGACCACGAGGAAGACGATCCGGCCGGCTAGCGGCCTCCATACGCTGCGTGCGGGGCGGGCAACTGAACTGGATCCGGCCCGCCCCACCGCTCGCGCCCACGAAGCCACCGACTCGCGTTCGGGCGGGCGGGCACGCAGCGTAGTCAGGAGGAGAGTTGGCCCACTACCGGCACCTGACCACGACCCCGCTCGTATGCGGGCACGACTTCCGCGCGGAGGTGCGACCACGGCCCGGCGAGCGGGTGTGGTGCCACGGGTGCTTCGGCTACCGGCACGTCGGCCCGCCCGGATCCGACCCTGTCCCCGCTCCCCGCCCACGGCTCGGCACGCACTGCGCCAAGGGCCACGAGTTCACGACGGAGAACACCTATCGACGCGCCAACGGCCACCGCTCCTGCCGCACCTGTCGGCGGGCGGGCGTCCGTCGCCGCAAACTGGCGGGATCTCACCGAGAGAGCTGAACCTTTCTCGCGTTCTTCTGCATGCTGGTCATCGAGGGTGCTCGATGGGAGCACCAACTACCCGGGAGGGCCAGCCATGCAACCGACCACCACCCACACCGACCCGCAAACCGACCCCATTGCCGAGCAGACGCCCGAACCGGCCCCGGCTGCGGCCACGGCCACCCCGGCACCCGCCGAGCCCGCTGAGGCCTTCGGGTTTGTCGACCTGAACGTGACGGCCCCGGAGGAGGAAGGCCCGTCCCTGCCGCTTCCCACGGCTGAGGAGATGGCGGCAGCGGTCGACGCCTGGGAGGAGGAGCAGGACGACACCGGCCCGAGCCCGCTCGCCGCCGCGTGCGCGGCCGGCACGGTCAAGCTGTTCCGCCTGCGGGCCAGCGGCACCACCCGCCGGCTGCCGTGGCTGGCCGGCGAGGCCTTGGAGACCGCCGAGTGGTACCGGCTGCGCGTCGACCAGGGCGCGACCGTGCGGCAGGTGGCGGAGCAGTGCGCCACCAGCAAGGCCACCGTGCGCCGGGCGCTGAGCACCCTGGCGCTCATGGACGAGATCACAGACGGCCTGCACGACGACCTGTACGCGGAGGACGTGACCGAGATCGTCTTCGGCGCCGAGGACGGGGAGGACGCCTGATGCCAACGGTCAGCACTAACGACCTGGCCGACTACCCGACCGGCAGCACCGTGGTCCTGGACGGCGAGGCGCTCGAACTGCACAAGCGATACCAGACGGCCGAGGGCGTGGCGGTGTACCTGCTGCGCCCACGGTTCGACGCCGACCACGGCCCGGCCGGGCCGGTGCGTATCGAGGTGGCCCGCGCCGACCTGGACGAGCCGCTGTGGGAGGTCGCCCCGCTGCGGCTAGAGGACCCGCCCGTGTACCGCCGCGTTGAGGAGGGCCGATGACCAAGATGATCGGCTACCTGCGGGTGAGCACCGACCGCCAGGCCGACAGCGGCCTTGGCCTCGACGCACAGCGCACCCGCATACAGGACCACGGCGACCGGCACGACTGGTCGCTGACGTGGATGGTGGACGACGGCTATTCCGCGGCCTCCCTCGACCGGCCCGCGCTGCGGGAGGCCCTGGCCCTGCTCGCCGCCCGCACCCACGCCGGGATCGCGGTGGCCAAGCTCGACCGGCTGAGCCGCAGCGTCGTGGACTTCGCGGACACGCTGGCCACCGCCAAGAAGCAGGGCTGGTCGGTGGTCCTGCTCGACCTAGGCGTGGACACCGGCACGCCCAACGGCAAGCTCGTCGCCGGTCTGATGGCCCAGATCGCGGAGTGGGAGCGGGAGATCATCGCCCAGCGCACCCGTGAGGCTCTGGCCGCTGCCAAGGCCAACGGCGTACGGCTGGGGCGGCCCCGGCAGTACCCGGCCGACGTAGTGGCCCTGGTGGCCGATCTGGTGGGCGTAGAGGGGCTTAGCCACCGCCGGGCAGCCGCCGAGCTGTCTAGGCGCGCTGTGCCGACCGTGGGCGGTGGTCCGTGGCGGCACAGCACCGTCCGTCGGCTACTGCGCAGCCACGCCATCGACCTGGCCACCGCAGCCGCGCTCGAAGCCAGCCAATCGCGTTCGGCCGCCCAATCGCGTTCAAAGGAGGGATGACATGGCACGGGGAAAGGTCGTCAAGGAGGGCACTGAGATACCGGGTGTCCGCAAGGCGACCCGCACCTACCCGGACGGCCGCCAGGTCGTGAAGTACGAGGTGCAGGTCAAGGACGCGTTGGGCAAGTTGCGGCACGTGGGCAGCTTTGAGACGAAGGACGCTGCCCGCCGGGCCAGCGTCACCGCCAGGGCCGACGTACAGGCCGGGACGTACGTGGCCAAGAGCGCCGGGGCGGTGCGGTTCGCGGACGTGGCGGAGGACTGGCTCGCCAGCCCGCACGTGCGCGGACTGAAGCCCAGCACGCGGCACAGCTACCGGGTGATCTACCTGAAGCACTGCGCGCCGCTGCACCGGGTGCAGGTCGGCCGGCTGGGCTACGCCGAGGTGAGCCGCCTGGTGGGCGAGCTGATGGCCACGCATGCGCCATCCACCGTGCGGCACGTGGTGCACGTGCTGCGCTGCGTGCTGGACCACGCGGTGCGGTCCGGCTACCTGCGGGCCAACCCGGCGCGAGAGGTTGCCAAGCCGAAGCTCACCAGCCGCCGGGCGGACATCGTCCTACAGCCGCCGGACGTGGAGTGGATCGTGACCGCCGTGCCCGACGCGCCCGAACCCCGGCCGGACCGCTGGCGGCTGCTGGTCGAACTGGCCGTGGAGAGCGGCTGCCGGGCCGGTGAGCTAGCCGGGCTGCGGGTGCGCCGGCTGGACACCACAGGGCGGTTGCTCTCCGTGGAAGAGACGAGCCAGGAGATCAGCGGCAAGCTCACGTTGGGCACGCCGAAGTCCAAGGCGGGCGTGCGGGTGGTGGATGACCTGAGCCCGGACCTGTGCCGCCGCCTCGCCGCCCACGTCGAAGGGATGGACCCGGATGACTTCGTCTTCGGGGTCGGCGCTACCCCGTACCGGCAGAACGACTTCAACGAGCGGGTCTGGCGGCCCCTGATGCGCACCCTGGGGATGCCGGGCGTGCGGTTCCACGACCTGCGGCACTATCACGCCTCCGCCATGCTGCTCGTCACCAAGGGCGACGTGCAGTACGTCAGCAAGCGGCTAGGGCACAGCCGCCCGTCCATCACGCTCGACGTGTACGGGCACGTCCTCGACCATGCCCGGCGCGACGTGTCGGCCGCCTTCGCCGCGCTGCGGGCCGAGGCCAGGCAGCAGGCAGCCACGGCCGAGCCCAGCCCGGTTCAGCCGGCAGCGTCGACCACAGGGCCGATTGCGGGTGCCGTGGTCGACCTGGCCGCCGAGCGGCGCAGGCGCAGGGCGGGGTAGCACCCGAAGGGTTGGCATCGAGGCCGTCTGCCGGCAGGTGGGCGGCCTTCTTGCTGCCCAGAAAGACCGCCGAGTCAAGGCTCTTCATCCATAGCCTTCAATACAGCGCCGCTACCTGCGGCCTCCACAGCCCCGATGAGGGCACGTCCTACGAGACAGGAGCAAGGCAATGGCACTTGGCGATGTCGTCCACTACACCTTCGACGCCACGCAGGCGAGCTACGTGCGGATGCGCGGGGCCTCGTCCGGGGTGACCCGGTTCCCCGGCGTCCCCGACCCGGCCGCCGGCACCACCCTGCCGGCCGAGGTCGTCCACGAGTACGGCGACGGCACGGTGGACCTGCGGGTGAGCCTGCGCGGCCCCGGTATCCACTTCGTCCAGAACGTGCCGCAGGGCACGGCCGGGCAGCAGGGTCGTTGGGTGGTGCCGGCATGATCGGGCAGAAGGTCCAGTACACGCTCCGCCCGGTCGACGCGGGCCGCATCCAGGCGCAGGGCGGGGATGTCCAAGCCGGCGACGCGCTGCCGGCCGAGGTGGTCGCCCTGCACGAGGCGAAGATCCTGCTCGGCTTCGGTCCTCGCCGCACGCAGACCTACGCCGACCTGATCGTCACCGACTCGGAGGGGCGTGCGTTCTACCTTCCCGCAGTGGAAACGGTGCGGTCGTGACCCCCGAGGAACTGGAAGACCTGAAGACCAGCGACCCGGAGCGGTACGAGGCGCTGACCAAGCCGCAGCGGGATCAGCAGCAGGCCGCAGACGCCAAGTGGCGCGCGGCCGGCTTCTCCGCCGGGGCCAGCGAACACGACCCGTGCATGCCCACGCCCTACGAGCGCCAGGCGCGGGCTGAACGCGAAGCGGCACGCCTGGCCGGCGACCCCGAACCGCCGGTTTACAGGTCGAGCGGGGGTTGGTGATGGTCGTCAATCTCATGGCCGAGTGGATCGGACTGGCGGACAAGCTCCGCGATGCGGGCGTGCAGGTGCCGCTGCCGGCGTATCTCGGGTGGGCGGACGAGTGGTCCGACACTGTCGCGGGGGCGTGGTACCCGGAGACGGGCCGGCTGTACGTAGCCCGGCGGATCGCTCACGTGCCACTGCTGGTGCGGGACGTGCTGACGCACGAGGTCGCCCATCAGATCCAGTACGGGTTCAGCGGTAGCGGATCGGGCGGAGGGGTCAACGGCGGCCCGCACGGTGACCTGTTCAGCGCGGTGGCGACGCGGGTGGCGGGCATCCTCGGGTGCCCCTCCCCCACGGCTGAACTGATTCGGGAGTGGCCGCACGCCCAGCGGCCGGAAGGCTACTACGGCCCGCAGGTCAGAAGGGTGGGTGCGTGATGGAAGAGGCACCTCTCGGGTTCCTGGTCAAGCACGATCTGGGGAAGGCGAGCGGCGGCCTGTTCAACCTGGAGCAGGACCTGCATCACCTGGAAGTGCACTTCGGTCCAACCGCCAACTTCGCGCCAGACGCTACGACGATGGTGGGAATCCTGCCGGCCACGATCGCAAACATCAGTGGGCGGATCCCGGCGGTCGGGTCTTTCCAGGTCGACAGCGTTACGCCCGGGTTCGTTCGCGTGGTGGCCGTGGACCGGGCCGGCAATAAGTCCAACCCGAGCGAGGCCGCGCCCTGCTCCCCCCGGCGGCTGAAGGATGAGTACATCGACAGCTTGACCGTCAGCAAGATCACGGCAGGGACCATCTCAACCACCTGGCTCCTGGCGGGAGAGATCAAGACGGCCGAATCCGGTGCTCGTGTTGAGATGACCAGTGAGGGGCTGCGGCAGTACAACACCGACGGCATCCTCACAGTGGACATCGCCAGCGACGGCAACGTGATGGTCTCCGGGGAGTACCAGACCGACACGGCGGGTGCACGAATCGCCATCAACCCTGGTGGTGCTCGCCACGAAGAAATCCGGTTTTACGGAGACAACGGGGTAAATGCTGCCCGGATCTTCTCCAATGCCACCGCCCCTTACGGGTTCCTTCGCATTGAGGGGGCGGACTACACCCCGGCTCGGGGGTACATGTATGTAGCGACTGACTACATCTCCATGCACTACGGCGAACCGCCGAACGCTACCGACCAGACCGCCAACTTTATCTACGTGGACGACGTCGGTGTTCACATCAGGGGTGATCGGCTGGCTGATGATCCTTGGATCGCCCTGGAAGACACTCATGTTCAAGTTCTCACCAGTAACACGGTTCGGCTGAGGGTCAGTGATTCCGGGGTCAAGATCGCTGATGACCTCGAACTGAACGGGATCATGTTCGGTGGCCCCTGGATCGAAAGCGGCGGCACCGGCCGGCGTGCCGGCGTGCTCAACAGCGGCAAGTTCGATAACGAGATCTGGTTCTCCTGGTCTGGACCCGGCAGCATCTTCCGAATTTGGGTGGACGGCACCAATGTCGTGTCGTTGCCCGCCGGCTTCTACAACGTGAACTAGGAGGAGAGGCGAATGCGACCCGACAAGACAGCCATACCGGCCTCGCCGGCCTCGACCCCTCAGGCCCCGGCAGTTGTTGAACCGGTCGAATGCATGCCGCTGGACGTGCCGCCCGGTACCGCGATCGAAGTGCTGGACACCAAGGCCACGGACCCCGCGCAGCAGTATCGGATCAAGGAGAACTGATGAACGTCAAAATCAATGACCTGCTGGCCAACGTAAAGCAGAAGGTCGGCGCTGACTACGCGGAACTCGTCGTAGAGAACGCCCTCCTGCGGGCGCAGGTGGCGGAGCTCCAGGCGCAGGCGGCCCGTCCCCAGGACGCCTCCGCCGCCCCCGCGCCGTCCGCGCCAGAGGTGGTTAGCTAGCGCGCGAACCGGAGGTATCGGGGCCGTCTACCTGCCGGTGGGCGGCCCCGAGCGCTGCCTACGCCCCGCCCATCTGCCGGTTGATGACGGCGGCAGTCACGTCCACCAACACGTCACGCCCGGCATTGCCGAACCATGACGCGGCGGTCTTGAGCCGGCCGCGCTTCTCCTCGTCCGGCTCCTGCTCGGCCGCTTGTGTCATTGCCTGCACCAGTCGGTCCGCCAGCGTCTCCGGCGTGGGCCACAGGCCGAGGCGTCGTCGGGCCTCGCCCGTCGGCCGCTCCACCCGAATCACGCCAGTACCGGGCGCGTGCCAGTAGTTCTGGAAGAGCTTCGGCGTCTCCGCGCAGAGGGCATTCAGGGCCTTGCGGATATCCCGCTCGCTCAAGTCGAGGCGACCCCTGAGGTGGTGAACCTCCGCGTAGTCGTTGTTGTCCTCGCAGTACTCCACAGCCGCCCGCAGGACCAGCAGGTCCCGCTCCTCCCACGTGGGATTGACCATGAGCGACACAGTAGCTAGAGGCTCCGACAGGTTCGCCGTCCTCAGCCTCCGCTGATCGCCTTGACCACCTCTGCCGTGCTTGCGGCTGTTGCGGCGATAGCCTCCGCCCCCTGGGCATGCTCGCTCAGCTTTCCCCACAATCGGCTGAGCCATCCGCCGACTTTCTCGCGCTCCTCGGTGCCCGCCTTGGTTGCCCGCACCGCACCAAACGTCAGGGCATCCATGGCTTTCTCGACGCTGGCATACCCGCCAATGCGGACGGTCAGCAGGGCGCGTTCAACGTCCCGCAGCCGGTCCACCATGAGGTCCTTGAGGGCATCCGGAAGATCGCTCTCGATGACGCCTTCGATCACGGCCCTCACCTCATCGACCAGTTGCTTGGCCGAGCCCGGAGAGATTGAAAGTTCCACCCGGCCGTTGCGGCGTAGCGCCCGAGAGCAGCCCGCAACGCTGTACATGACCTCCTCGGTCAGATGTTGCGAGAAGTGCTGCATGTTTGTGTTGGAGACGTGGAAGAGCGGGCCGATCATATTGCGGATCTTGGGCAGGAACGCAAGAAGGTGCTCCGGATCCTCGTCCTCGGGCAGAGCCCGAACATCAGCTTCGAACTGATCAACCAGGTCCGCGAGCTCGGCTGCCCCTCGGAGTACGTCGATGCGATCAGAGGCACCGAAGATCTCCATCCAGCCGTCGATGCCTTGCCTTGAGGGGCGCATGGCCCTCACCTGTTCCAGGACTGCCATTAGCCTGCTGGCGGAGTTCTCCGTCGCCACGCCGTACCTCTCGCTCAAGGTGACCAAACCAGAGTCTATGACTACGGGGCGACAGGCTCGCCTTTCCTTGCTCGCCGTCGGCCGGCGCGACTAACGTGCGGTCACGGTAAGTAGTCGGCCCCGCACGCGGTGCTAGCGACACCGGACGGGGCCTTGACCGGGAAGGAGCCCCGGCCCATGAACAACGTACCTGCGCATCCTCAGTGGTGTGACCGCCAGGAATGCACCGTGACCCCGGATCGGCCCGCCGGGACACACTGCTCGCGGCCGGTGCTGCTGCGGCCGGAGGACCGCGAGGCGATGTACCTACGGATCGCCTTGCACCAGGCCGACCGCCCACAGCCCGCGCGAGTCGTGCTGTGCGTGGAGGGCTTCGACGAGGACCCCGCCAAGAACCCGGAGCCGCTGGCCCTGCTGGCGCTGAGCACCCGGCAGGCCACCGTCACGGCGCACCTGCTGCGGCGGCTGGTGCAGCGTGCCCACGGCTGACGCGGCTGTACCGGGGTTGTACCGGGCAGGGTCGCCGGTCAACCAGCGTGGGCGTAGGCGCAGGTAGAGGCCGAGATAGCCACCGCCCCGCCGGCCCCTGCCCCAGGGCTGGTGTGTCCCTCTGGCACGACCACCAACCCTAGCCCCGGCCGCGACCGGACCGGCCCGCCCGGGTGGTGAACCCCCTGACCAGCGCCTCGGTGTCAGAAAACGGCCAGCTGGGTATTCCGGGTGGATATCGCGTGGATGCCGTCCGTTCCATCGGCCACCACGCATTCATCAGGAGGTGTGTTGTGGTCAAGATTCCTTCGCTGTCGCGCCGGTCGGAACCGGCGCCGGAGCGGGACGAGAACCTGGACGAGCGGGATACCACGGCCGCTGCCGGTCGGGACCGGCCGACGAACTCCGGCGCGGGCCGGCTCGACGGCCGCGGATCGAACCGCTCCGCGGTGAGCGACCGGGACGAGGCGACGACCTACCGCAGCGGCGCCGCCACCGCGACGGTCGACGACCGGGACCCGGACGCGGAACGCCGGGCCACCGAGCGGGCCGCCGTCGCCCGGGCCGCCACCGGCCGGCCGACGGACGAGGACACCCGCCCCTCGGCCGACCCGACCCTGGAGCGCACCGTCGACCGGGATCGGGACGGCACGGCGGTGCGGCCCACCGGGGTCGACCGGGACGGCGACGGGGTGCCCGACCGGGCGGAGCGGCCGGTGGTCGCCGGCCCGAAGCCGCGAGCCAGCCTGCTCGCCACGCTGGGCCTGATCGTCGGGGTGGCCGGGGTGCTCTTCGTGCTCACCGGCACCCTCACCGGGTACGGCATCGGGCTCGGCGCGGTCGGCGCGGTGCTCGCCGTGCTCGGCCTGGTCGCCACCCGCCGGCGGCACATCGCCGGCAAGACCGACGCGCTCTTCGGCGTCGTCTTCGGGCTCGGCGCGGTGGTCCTCGGCGTGCTGGCGATGACCGGCCAGTTCGACTGGCCGACCACCGACGGGGACTGGGTGCAGCGGTTCCGCGAGTGGCTTGACTCACAGTTTGTCGACCGCTTCTAACGGGCACTGTCCGGCTCGCCGGCGGTGCGCCGGCCGACGCACCGGTGGTTCACCGGTGGCGAGCCCGATCAGCCTGGTGGTTCACCAGCCGGGCGACCTCTTTCGGGGGCGGCGGATCGCCGCCCCCGAAGTGTGTCCGGGCCCGGTCGCGGTCGTCCGGTCAGTCCCGTGCCCGGCCCGGCGCCGCTCCGGCCTCCCGGGCGTCGAGCAGGTCGTCCCAGTTCCGACGGGCCCACTCGCAGGCCACGTCCATCGGTCCGAGCAGGCTGCGGCCGAGGGGAGTCAGCTCGTAGTCGACCCGCGGGGCCGGCCCGGTGTGCGCCGTGCGCCGCACCAGGCCGTCGCGTTCCAGCGTGCGGAGCGACCGGGTGAGCACCTTCGCGGTGATCCCGCGCAGCGGCACGCGGAGTTCCGAGAACCGGCGGGGACCCTGCTCCAGACAGCGGATGATCATCCCCGCCCACTTGTCTCCGACCCGGATCGGGGAGAGGTCCGACGGGCACACCGGGTCGAACATATCCGGATCGAGCGGCGCGCGCATGGGCCGAGGGTAGTCGGTATCCCGGTGGTAACCGCCCGCGTGGTTAGCGTGCGTCGCGGTGGCCGGCGCCGGGCCGGCCCGGGACGTGAGGTGGGTTCGATGAGCAGGATCGTCGTCTTCGGCGCCGGTGGCCGGGCCGGTCGGGCCGCGGTACGGGAAGCTGTCGACCGGGGCCACGAGGTGACCGCCGTGGTACGGGACCCGGGCCGGCACCCGGACCTGCTCGCCGACGGGCTGCGGGTCACCGCCGGTGACGTGACCGACCCGGAGCAGGTCGCCGCGCTCGCCGCCGGGCATGCGGCCGCCATCCACGCGGCCGCCGACCTGACCGCGCCGCCCGGCGCCTTCTTCCCCGACGCCGCCCGGGCGCTGCTTGCCGGGCTGGCTCGGGCGGGGACGCCTCGCCTGCTGGTGGTGGGGCTCGCGTCCGTGCTGCCCACCGCGTCCGGGACCCCGCTGATGGACACCGCCGGCTACCCGCAGGAGTACCGCGCGTTCTACCTGGGCCACGCGGCCGGGGTGGAGGTGCTGCGCCAGGCCGGCGCGGTGCTGGACTGGCTGGTGCTCAGCCCGGCCGGTGACTTCGACCACGCCGCGGGCCGGACCGGCAGCTACCGGAGCGCCCCGGCCGACGCCGGCAGCCGGATCTCCTACGCCGACCTGGCGGTGGCCCTGCTCGACGAGATCGACGCGCCCCGGCACCACGGCGTCCACCTCGGGGTGGAGCGGGCCTGATGGGCGACGAGATCCACGACAGCCCGGACGCCTGGGTGGCCGACCACATCCGCCGGTACCTCGCGACCGGTGGCAACGCCCGGCCCGGCATGGACGACCTGCTGCTCACCACCACGGGACGCCGGTCGGGACTGCTCCGCCGCACCGCCCTCGTCTACGTCCGCGACGGCGACCGCTACGTGGTCACCGGGTCCAACGCCGGGCGGGACCGGAATCCGGCCTGGTACCTGAACCTGGTGGCCGACCCGCGGGTGACCGTGCAGGTCGGCACCGACACCTTCGCCGGGATCGCCCGGACCGTCGCCGGCCCCGAGAAGCACCGGCTGTGGCGACGGTTCGTCGCCGTCGTCCCCGCCTACGAGCGGTACCGGGAGTCGACCGACCGGGACATCCCGGTGGTGGTGATCGAACCGACGCGCTGAGGGGGCGACGGCCCAGGGGACGCTCGGGGCTCGGCCGGCCCGGCCAGCCGGCCGCGACCGTCGGCGCGGACCGACGCGCAACGAATCGGCGTGAGGCTGCCCTCAGACGCAACGATCGGTCGGGTTACGCAACCATCACCGGTGGATCCTTCCGGGCCGGGCCGCATAACGTTGAGCAACGGCGCCAGCCCGTGGGCCGAAGGTGGCCGGGCGCGCCCGACCCCTGGGAGCAGGACAATGACGATGGACGCCACCAGCCAGCGCTTTCTGATGTGCCGGCCGACGTACTTCGCCGTGGACTACGCGATCAACCCGTGGATGGACCCGACCGCGCCGGTCGACGCCGACCTGGCGGTCCGGCAGTGGGAACAGCTGCGGCAGG
Source organism: Micromonospora sp. S4605 (assembly GCF_003176715.1). Classification (NCBI taxonomy): domain Bacteria; kingdom Bacillati; phylum Actinomycetota; class Actinomycetes; order Micromonosporales; family Micromonosporaceae; genus Micromonospora; species Micromonospora sp. S4605. Next base: position 5,715 of record NZ_QGSW01000041.1, on the reverse strand, counting down.
TCTACCGCGACCTGGGCCACACCGTCGAGGAGATCGCTCCGGTGCCCGGCCTGCCCGACATGGTCTTCGCCGCCAACGGCGGCACGGTGATCGACGGCAAGGCGATGGCCGTGCAGTTCCGCGACCCGCAGCGCGCCGACGAGGCCCCCGCCTACCGCGCCTGGTTCGAGGCCGCCGGCTTCGAGCTGTACGACCCGAAGCACGTCAACGAGGGCGAGGGCGACATCCTCCTCGCCGGCGACGTGCTGCTGGCCGGCACCGGGTTCCGCACCGCGCACGCCTCGCACGCCCAGTTGCAGGAGGTCTTCGGCTACCCGGTGATCACCATGCAGCTGGTCGACCCGCGCTTCTACCACCTGGACACCGCGCTGACCGTGCTCGACGAGCGGACCGTGGCGTACCTGCCGGAGGCGTTCTCGCCCGGCAGCCAGGCCGCGCTGCGCCGGCTCTTCCCGGACGCGGTGCACGCCACCATGGCCGACGCCGAGGTGCTGGGGCTCAACGCGGTCAGCGACGGGCGGCACGTGGTGCTGCCCGCCCAGGCAACCGACCTGGCCGCAAAGCTGCGCGACCGGGGCTACGAGACCATCGGTGTCGACCTGTCCGAGCTGCGCAAGGCCGGCGGTGGACCGAAGTGCTGCACGTTGCGACTCCGTCAGGGAAAGGCAAGCAAGTGATCGTCGACGACATGCTGCGGACGCCGGGAGCGGTCCGGGACGCGGAACGCTGGACCGCGCACAACTACCACCCGCTGCCGGTGGTGATCTCCTCGGCCGAGGGCGCCTGGCTGACCGACGTGGACGGCCGTCGCTACCTCGACTTCCTGGCCGGCTACTCGGCGCTGAACTTCGGCCACCGGCACCCCAAGCTGATCGAGGCGGCGCACACCCAGCTCGACCGGCTCACCCTGACCAGCCGGGCGTTCATCCACGACCAGTTCGCCGACTTCTGCCGCGAGCTGGCCGAGCTCTGCGGCAAGGACCTGGTGCTGCCGATGAACACCGGCGCCGAGGCGGTCGAGACCGGCATCAAGGTCGCCCGCAAATGGGGCTACCAGGTCAAGGGCGTACCGGCCGGGCAGGCCAACATCGTGGTCGCCGAGGGCAACTTCCACGGTCGGACGACCACCATCGTGAGCTTCTCCACCGACTCCGACGCCCGCGCCGACTTCGGGCCGTACACCCCGGGCTTCACCGTGGTGCCGTACGGCGACCTGGCCGCACTGACCGCGGCGATCGACGAGAACACCGTGGCCGTGCTGCTCGAGCCGATCCAGGGCGAGCAGGGCGTCGTGGTGCCGCCGGAAGGCTACCTGCCGGGCGTCCGCCGGGTCTGCACCGAGCGCAACGTGCTCTTCATCGCCGACGAGATCCAGTCCGGCCTGGGCCGGACCGGCGCCACGTTCGCCTGCGACCACGAGGGCGTCACGCCGGACATGTACCTGCTCGGCAAGGCGCTCGGCGGCGGCATCGTGCCGGTCTCCGCGGTCGCCGCGGACGCCGATGTGCTCGGCGTGCTCAAGCCGGGTCAGCACGGCTCCACCTTCGGCGGCAACCCGCTGGCCTGCGCGGTGGCCACCGAGGTGGTCCGGCTGCTGGCCACCGGCGAGTTCCAGCTCCGCTCGGCGGAACTGGGCGAGCGGCTGCACGCCGGCCTGCGCGGGCTGATCGGCAAGGGCCTGGTCGCCGTCCGCGGCCGGGGCCTGTGGGCCGGGCTGGACATCGACCCGGCGCTGATGACCGGCCGCGAGGCGTGCGAGCGGCTGGCCGAGCGCGGCGTGCTCGCCAAGGACACCCACGGGTCCACCATCCGGCTCGCCCCGCCGCTGGTGGTCACCGAGGAGGAGATCGACCACGCGGTTGCCCAGCTCGCCGCCGTCCTGGCCGGCTGAGTTCGCGTACGACAGCGGCGGGCGTCGGGACCACGGTCCCGGCGCCCGCCGTCGTCACGGCGACCCCGCGACCATCCGGCGCGGGGCCCGGCGGTCAGGGGCGCGGCAGGCGCATCGCCATGGTCGGCGCCTCGGCCATCACCGAGGTGGGGGTGTACGGGGCGCCGGCGGGCAGCTCGCCGGGCCGGCCGACCTGCACCCCCGGGTAGAGCTCGACCATGTCGCCGGCGTCGAGGACCCGGGACTGCTGGGGCTTGAGCGCGATCCGGTCCGGCTCCGCCATCGAGCCGCCCGGCCGGATGCCGGAGCCGTTGGTGCTCACGTCGGTGACGATCACCTCGCCGACCCGCAACTCGAACCGCACATGGTTGCGGCTGATCCAGCGCCGGGCCTCGTCGTTGAGCCACTGGCCGAGGGTGATCCCGCCGGTCTGCTCCGGCGCCCGGCCGACCACCACCGGCTGTTCCTCGCTGAGCACGAAGCGCCGCCGGATCAGCCCGCCGATGCGAACCGCCAACACCTCGGTACGCGGCCGCGGGCCGGCGTCGCCGAGCCGGGTGCCGTGCCGGGGGCAGGTGGGCGCCCCGCCGCGCAGCGACGGTGGCGGCTGGCCGGCCGGGCTGCGGTCCACCCGGGCCAGGTCGGCGAAGGCGCCCCCGCCCCCACCGCCGCCGAAGAGCGCGCAGCCCGGCTCCGGGCAGCGCCACTGGCGGGCGAGCAGCTTGCCGCCGACCGGCGAGGGCTCCCCGGCCACCGGGGTGTCCCCCTTGCCGACGTGGGCCACGAAGACCGGCCCGCCGGGGCCGGGCACCGGGGCGAGCACCCGACCCGGCTGCTCGACCAGCCACGGGTACCGGCCGCGCAGGCCGTCGGCGCGGGCCCGACTGAGCACCGGCAGGCCGAGCAGGTCGGCCACCTCGAACATCCGGTCGCCCGGATTGTCCAGCACCTCGACCAGCCCGTCGTCGGCCCAGCGGCGGACCACCATCCGCTCGTTGGAGGTCAGGTCCGCGTCGGAGAGCAGCGCCCGGTGCACGATCGCGTAGACCGGGACGCTGTCCTCCTCCAGTTGCCGGGCGAGCGCGTCGATGACCATGCCGAGGCGCAGCAGGCTGGCCGGCCGGCCGCCGTCGAGGTCCTGGTAGCGGATCACCTCGGCCAGGTCGACGACCGCGCGGGCCAGCGACGGGTCGGTGCAGACCCGGCCCTCGATGGCGTCCAGCACCTTGCTGATCTCAAATCTCATCGGGCGCTCCGCACGATCTCGTCGATCCGCCGGGCGAGCTCCAGGTCACGCCGGGTCACCCCGCCGGCCGAATGCGTGACGCAGCGGAAGGTGAGGGTCCGCCAGCGGATGTCGATGTCGGGATGGTGGTCGAGTTCCTCGGCCGTCGCCGCGACCCGGTCCACCACCGTGATGGCGTCCGGGAAGCTGGCCAGCTCCACGGTGCGGGTGATCCCGGCGGGGTCTCCCGACCAGTCCGCCAGCGCACCCAGCTCGTCTCGCACCGCCTCCGCGGTGAGCACGTCTGCCATGGGGTGACCCTACCGGGGCAGATCGGGACGACGCCGACCAGCAGGGCGGGGTGTGGCCGACCCCCGCGCGGCCGGCCCGGCCACCGGGGCAGCCCCCGACGGCCGCGGTGGGTGATCCCGGCGACGCGCGGGACGGGGCGGGGTATCGACGTCGGGCTGTGCACGGCCCGGGTTAGGCTGGCCAACGGCCCGGCCGGGGGATCGACCGTCGTCGTCGCCCCGGCCCAACCTTCACGAGGAGACATCCAGCATGAACACTCGACGGCTGGCGACCACGGGGGTCGCGCTCGTCGCCGCGCTCGGTCTCGCACTGACCGGCTGCGGCAGCAAGACGGGCGAGGACACCCCGGCCGGCAACAGCGGCACCGCGGCGCCGGCGAGCAGCGCCCCGGCCGACGCGCTGGGCGAGTTGACCGCCGCCGCGCAGAAGCTGAACGAGCAGAGCGTCCGGATGAACCTGAAGTCGTCGGTGATGAACGGTGGTGGCGTCCTCGACCCGGCCACCAAGACCGGCGACATGACGCTGAACATGGGCACCTCGGGCAAGTTCCGGGTCGTGATCGTCGGCGACGACGCCTACCTGAAGGTCACCGGCATGGCCGGGTTGCCGAAGAAGTGGCTGCACATGGACGCCACCAAGCTCGGCGAGAGCGGCCAGCTCAACCTGTTGCCGGAGGGCGACCCGGGCGGCGCCAGGAAGCTCATCGACGCGGTCGCCGAGGTCAAGGAGACCAGCGAGGGCAACTACGCCGGCACCCTCGACTACACCCGCACCATGGCCAAGGACAAGGACATCGCGGCGCTGGGCGAGAAGGCCAAGGCCGTCCCGTTCACCGCCAAGGTGGACGACCAGGGCCGGCTCACCGAGATCGCCATCGACGTCAGCGTGCTGCACGAGTCGCTGGGCACGATGACCACCACCTACTCGGACTTCGGCACCCCGGTCAGCGTCCGCAAGCCGGCGGCGAGCGAGACCCAGGAGGCCCCGGAGGAGCTGGTCAAGGCGTTCGGCGCCTGATCCGACCAGCGCGGACGGGGGCGGCACCGGTCGGTGCCGCCCCCGTCGGCGGCTCAGCCGCGCAGCGGCCGACCCACCTCATGCAGGTGGGCGAGCGCCTGCCGGTACGACTCGACCAGCCCGGTCTCCGCGTACGGGATGCCCCGCTCGGCGCAGTACGCCCGCACGATCGGCACGGCCCGGCGCAGGTTCGCCCGGGGCATGTTCGGGAACAGGTGGTGCTCGATCTGATAGTTGAGCCCGCCCAGGGCCAGGTCGACGAACCGGCCGCCCCGGACGTTGCGCGAGGTGAGCACCTGCTTACGCAGGAAGTCGAGCCGCTCCGTTGCGGTCGGCATCGGCATGCCCTTGTGGTTCGGCGCGAACGAGCAGCCCATGTAGAGGCCCCAGAGTCCCTGGTGAACGGCGACGAAGAGCAGCGCCTTCGCCGGCGACATGGCCAGCAGCAGCACGCCGAGGTAGCCGGCGGTGTGCGCGGCGAGCAGCAGCGCCTCGACGCCCCGGTGCCGCATCGGGGTCCGGTACCGGCCGTCCGGTTCCCGCCCGACCACCGCCCGGACGCTCGCCACGTGCAGGTTCAGCCCCTCCAGCAGCAGCATCGGGAAGAACAGCCAGGCCTGCCGGCGGGCCAGCCACCGCCCGAAGCCGCGCGTAGCGACGGCCTGCTCGTACGTCCAGACCAACGCGCCCGCCCCCACGTCCGGGTCCTCGTCCTCATGGTTCGGGTTGGCGTGGTGCCGGTTGTGCTTGTCGACCCACCAGCCGTAGCTGAGCCCGACCGCCAGGTTGCCGGCGAGCAGGCCGACCAGTTCACTCGGCCCGCGCCGGCGGAACATCTGCCGGTGGCCGGCGTCGTGGCCGAGGAACGCCACCTGGGTGGTGGCCACCGCCAGCCCGACCGCGACCAGCAGTTGCACCCAGCTGTCCCCCACCAGCACCACCGCGGCCCAGCCGGCCAGGAACGCGCCCAGGGTGAGCACGATCCGCACCGCGTACCACCCCGGTCGCCGGTCCAGCAGCCCCGCCCGGCTGATCCGTCGGGACAACTCCGCGTAGTCACTGCCCCGCCGTACCGGCGGATCCGCCACCGCTCCGAGCATCGTCTCCCGCTCCCGTCCCTCGGTCTCAGGCCGCGCCGAGCGGAACGACCCCACCTCTGAGTCTCCGGAGAACGGTCGCGCTGAGTAACCCTGACAACCCCCGGATCCTGGGTAGGGTGAGCCCTACCCGATCCCCCTGATCCCGGCGCCACCCGACCCTGACCCCAGAC
>NZ_QGSW01000317.1:0-30236 GCF_003176715.1 Micromonospora sp. S4605 | reverse complement strand
AGACAGCTCCCCCATGGACACCGTCCCCCGCATCCGCGCCGCCCGCTGGGCCGACAAGGACGCCGTCGCCGCCCTCATCGCCGACGCCCTGCACCCCAGCCCACTCGCCGCCTGGCTCGTACCCGACCCGGCACAACGCCGCCGCATCCTCGCCGACGTCCTCGCCATCTGGGTGGAACACGCCATGTTCTTCGGCGACATCTACCTCACCGACGACCTCACCGCCGCCACCGTCGGCTTCCACCGCTACCGGCCGATACCCCCACCCGCCAACTATCAGATCCGACTGGCCGACGCCGCCGGCCCACGCGCCGACCGCTTCGACATCCTCGAGCAGACGCTGTCTCTACGGCGACCGACCGAACCCCACCACCACCTGGCATTCCTCGCCGTGCACCCCGACGCGCAGCGCACCGGGCGGGGAACCGCGATGCTCGACCACCACCGCAGCCGCATCGACCGCGTCGACCTACCCTCCTGGACCGACACCACCACCGCAGCCCAAGACCTGTACGCCCGCCACGGCTACACCGCACGCCCGACGATCACACTCCCGGACGGACCAACCATCCACCCGATGCGCCGCGACCCGGACCCCGGCAACGACGCATGGCCCCTCAACACGACCCGCCCTATGACGGCATCCCGCTCACATGACCTCACCACCTGACGGCGCCGTTCCTATCCGCCCGCCCTGGTAGAACCGCTAGATGGATCAACTGACCGACCCGCTGGCCGGGCTCGACCAAGTCCCGTGGGAATCGCTGCACCACGCGTACGGGCCGGCCGTCGACGTACGCCGGCTCGGCGACCAGCTACCCGGCCGGGCCCTCGACGTCCTCACCGCCCGCCAGCTCGGACGTCGATGCCAACGCACCCGGGTGGGAACCGGTCGTGCGCGGGTTCGTGGCTCTTGCATTGCACTGGCTCGGCCTTATCTGACTTGCCGCTGCGAGACACGGTTTAGGAAACCGTTGCTCTATCCCCTGAGCTACGAGGGCGCGAGCGCCCAGTCTAGCGACCTGCGGGCTGACCCGGGATGGCAGGGAGTGGCCCGCGTTGGCCTGCATTGTCCCGGCCGATCGGCCCAGCCGATGACCACACGTGGATCACACGGGCGAGCTAGGGATCATGCTCCTTGGTACCGGTTGACCCGAACTGGCACCGGTTGACCTAGGGTGACCCCGGCTGGAGAGCACACACCGCGCACATCACCAAGATCAAAGGTTGACCGTCGCCTCGCAGCCGGCGCACAGCGCGATGATCCCCCACAGCCTGGAGACGCCACCCAACGGCAACCCGTCATAAAGCAGGCGCAGGCGCTAGACCACCGATAGGGTCCGGGCCACCATCAGCAGAGCATCTGATCCGTAGTCAGATGATCTTGCAGAGAGTAATGCGAGTCCGGTGCTGTCCGATCACGTCCGAGCCAATCCGGCCACGGCCCCGCAGGTCCCGGCTGCACATCGGCTGATATGAATTCCCGACGCCTTGCTAGGGCAGGCCGATATTCCGTCCTAATCCCGCCGCGTCCGTGCCAGTTCCCCGACATCCGAGCAGCCACGGAGCAACCAGCTGTGTACCGGTGGGAACTCCACCCCGACGTCCTGCACCGCGACGGGTCATCCCGGACGGGCCGGCGGCGGGGTGCTTCCGCCCGGATCACGACCAGATGATGCCACCACCGGTGTTGGAGGCGATGATCTGGCCGTTCCCCGACGTGGACGTGCCGCCGCCAGCCTGGCGGCCGAAGTCGGCGCCGGCCAGCGAGGTGGCGTGCACGACGACGTCGCGCAACCGCTCCGCCTGGTTCGGATACACCTCCAGCAAGGCTTCGAGGCGTCCCTGCCACCGGGTCGCCACGAACTCCGGCGAGGACCGGCCGGCGAGCACGCTGCTCCGAGAGTCCTCCAGAGCCGCCGCGACCTCCTTGGCGCGGCTCTCGTCGAGCCGGGCGTAAACCCGGGTAAGGCCGTCCCGGACCACCGCCCACGCATCCGAGGCCATGGCCGCGACCAGCGCCTGCCCCGCTTGCCTCGCGAGGGCCATCACGTCCGCGTCCACCCGGTGACCTCCTTCCCTTCGTCCGGTCTCACCAGGACTCCGCTAGCTCCGCCAGCAGGCTTTGGGACGCCACCATGTCCGGGTGGTTCCCGAGGCACCGCCGCTGCTGGTCGAGCGTGGCTTCGAGCAGTTTCCGACCGTCGGTGAGGTTGCCCGCGCGGATCATGGCTCGGCTGAGGTGGAACTGGGCGCGCAGGGTGTTCGGGTGGTCGGCACCGAGTGCAGCCCGGTACGCCGCGACGAGCCGCTCGTACATCGCCGACGCCTCATCTGGGTGCCCGCGGCTTGCCTGGAGCGCCGCGAGGTTGCCTAGGGACGCGAGGGTCACCGGGTGTCGCTCGCCAAGGGTTTCTCTGCGGCTGGCGTACACCCTCTGCTCGCAGTCAGCAGCTTCGTCGTAACGACCGAGCGCGTACAGGATGGTGGCGCGATTCCCTAGGGCGACGATGGTGTGGGGATGGTCCGGCCCGAGCAGTGTCTGTCGACGCTGAAGCAGTTCCTCGCTGACGGCCAGAGCGTGCTCGTGGTCGCCTTTGCTCCAGAGCAGGACGGCCAGGTTGTTCATTGTGGCCAGGGTGTCCGGGTGGTCTTCGCCGAGGAGGCGACGGCGCAGATCCCGCAGCCGCTGGGTGAGGGCCAACGCGGCTTCGTCGTCCCCGTCCTCCCATGTCACCGCGGCGAGCACGTGCAGCGCGTCGGCGGTCGCCACTTGCTCCTGGCCGAGCAGCGTGGTGAACCGGTCGACGATCGTGGTGGCGAGTTGCCGGGCCGGTCGGACGGACCCGCTGGCCATCAGGTATCCAGGCAGGCGGAGCACGAGGGCGCGCAGCGCCGGTCCCTGGGCCCAGTCGCTGGCAAGCACGTGTGGGAGCAGCTCGGCGTACCGGGGCCAGTTGGCGGGGTCGCTGGCGTCTCCTAGCGGGGCCGACACGAGGAGGCGTTCGACCTGACCCCGCAGCGACTTCTCGGCGGCGGGTGTCAGGTCGTCCTGGACGGCAGCCTGCAGCAGCGGGTGCACCAGGAGGTGATCGTCCGCCAGCTCGGCCAGGTGGTGCCGGTGCAGCGTGCTGAGGACGGCGGCGAACGCCGACGGGACGGCCAGCGCCTTGCGCAACCCCGGATCGTTGACGGCCGCCGGCGTGTCGGTGAAGACGCGGAACGGTACTGGGCGGGGTGCGAAAAATGCGAGGACCTGTATGAGTTCGGCGGCGGCTGGCGACTCTGTCTCCAGGCGGTTGCGTGCCCAGGACCAGAACGGGGCGAGGAGTTGGCTGTGGCCGGTCTCGTCGTCCCGCCGCAAGCCTTTGCGGCTGTCCTGCCAGATCGAGTTCGTCAGGTCGAGGGACGCGGCGCCCGTGACGAGCGCGAGCGGCAGCCCGGCGGACCAGTCGAGAAGTTTCTGGGCCTCTCGCTCCAATAGGGTGTGATGCATGGCGCGCAGCAGCGCCTGCGCCGCGTCGGTAGACAATGGGTGCAGGTGGTGCTCGGCGACTCCCGCCTCCCAGTCGCGAAGCCGCGACGTGAGCAGGACGTCGACCGTTTCTGGCAAGGTGGGCACCGCCTCGGGGAGCGCTTCCGCGTCGTCGAAAACCAGCAGAACGCGCCGCTGTCGCCGCAGCTCACTGCGCAGCGCCCCGCTGTCTGCGGCGCCCGTCGCGGGAAGGCCGAGCGCGGCGGCCAGGTGCGCTAGCCCGTCGACGGCGTCCTCCGGCCGGGTGGCGCGCATCCACCACACCACCTCGTACTCGTGCGCGTAGCGATGGGCGAATTCCAGGGCAGTGGCCGTCTTGCCGATGCCGGCCAATCCGCAGATCGCCTGGCTACGGGCGTTCGAGTGGTGGAAGCCGCTCCAGAGGGCGTAGATTTCCTCGTCGCGCCCGATGAAGGGTCGGGGTCGGGAGGGCAGGTTCGACACGTCGGGCGGCTGGCCGGGGAACCTCGCGGGTGGACGGTGGTCGCGGTGGTACAGGTGGCCGCCGGAGGGCGCCTGGATCTGCTGCGCTGCGGTGAGCAGGCGCTGGCGGGCGGCCGGCTCGTATTCGCCAGCGAGCCGCACGCCCTGCAGGTCGCGCAGCGCGTGCGGCACGACGCACTCGACGACTTCGACCGGGACTAGGCGACCGGACTCGCCGCCGGGATCGACGTCCCGGGCGAGCCGCCACTCCTGCTGGACCGCCGTGCTGCGGACCGCGGCGGGCGATAGCAGGGCGAGTACGGCGTCGCTGGCCAGGATCGCCTTTTCGATCTCGTCGGGCCACCGCGAGCCCGGGCGCACTTCCCACCTATTCAGCCAGACGCGGTACCCGGCCCGCTCCAGGTGCGCAGCGATCCACTCGGCCCACTGCTGATCGGAGGGGACGTGGCTGATGTAGAAGTCGTACAGACCGCGTCGGGCTGCGGGCCGCCAGAAACGCTTGATCAGCACTTCACGGTCGATGTCGTCGAGGGGGACGAGTTCCTGGACCTGTCCCTCGGTCAGGTGGGCCGTGAGCCGTTCGTAGGCGGCCAACAGTGAGCCCTCCTGGCGAGGCCGGTCGCCGACGGTTGCCAGGATCTCCTCGTACGCGTAGAAGACCTTGTAGGGGATCTCAACATCGCCCCAGTAGCGGTCGCGCTGCTCATGGTCGTATCCCCGAAGGAAACGGCGGAACCCGGACCGGACGTAGCTGCGTCCCGCCTCCAGCCTGCTCGTTTCCCCGTCCTCGACACGCATGGGCACGGGCAGGACGCGCAGGTCGTCCGCCCGGCGTTGGCGCAGCGCCGAATCGGCAACGGCGAGGGCGCCATTGACGCTTTGGCTGCTCAGCGTGAAGCAGATGACGAGCGTGTCGGGCAGCTGGACTGTGCAGATCCCCGAGGCGTCGTTCAGCCCGGTCCTGCTGTCGATGAGCACGTAATCGTAGTGCCGGCGCATACTGCGCTTCATCTCTTCGATGAAGGAGCCGCCGTGCAGGCGGTCGTAGAAGTTCCCCCAGTCGAACGACGAGACCCGGCTGGCGTACGAGCGGTCCTGCTGGCCCGCAGTGAGCAGGTCCACCACACCGTCGCCGGGGAAGGGCTGGCGCAGCGACACCACGTGCTCCAGCACGTCGGCGTACGCCTCACGCCAGCCGTCGTGCCGTGACTGCCCGGAGTCCACCACGGCGCTGGCGTAGTTCCATAGCATGTCCATCAGCCCTGGCGTGGAGCTGGACTCCTTGTCTGGCAGGAACGGGTGGAAGTACCGGTGCAGACCGGGTGCCTCCAGATCCCAGTCGACCGCGAGCACCCGCTTGCCGTTGCTCGCGAGGATCCACGCGATATTGGCCAGGGCCATCGAGCGCCCCGTGCCACCCTTGTACGAGTAGAGAGTGAAAATCCGGCCGCCGCCGGCATCGACCGTCATCAGCGGGCACCCGGCCCTTCGAGCTGTGGTCGCGCCACGAACGCGCCCACGTTCGCCAGCTCCGGCACATCGTGCTGCTCGAACACAAAACTCTGGATCCTGACGAGCACCTCGCGCAGCGCCTGCATGAAGTCGTCCACCGAGTGCAGCGCGCCGCGGAACGTTGGATGCGGCAGGCGCGCGTTTCGGTTGAACACGGACAGCACCGAACTGTGTAGCTCCTTCTCGTGCGCCTTGTTCTCCTCGTCCGCCGGGTTCCACGGCAACAGCACCCCACAGTTGCCGTACAGGCGGCTGTCGTAGGGGGTCAGTGCCTCAGTGTAGGCGGGAATGCGGGTCGCCCAGGCGTCCACCAGCAGGACGACCAACTCGCCGTCCGCCTCGGCCTTGTCCAGCAGTTCCGACAATCGGTCAAGCACTCCGACGGGATGTGGTGTCAGGTCCTGCTCCTCAGCTACACGCATGGCACAGCGAACGACCGGCCTCGGCTCCACTGGCCGGTACGGCATCCAGTCTTCCGACCGGTTTCCATAGGAGACGACATCGGTGCGCTGCTGGGCCGCCTCGGTCACGGTCGGCGCGGCCACCACCAGGTGCACGTGACGCGGGCCGCCACCGGCCGACTCCCCGACCCGTTGCGCCGGTACCAGCGCCTCGGTGCCGCAGTCCGTCGACTCGAATACGTTGGGGGCGGCGTCGAAGTCGAGCGGATCGTCGCTGGCCGGCAACTCGTACTGGCGTGCGGCCTCGATGATCACACCGGCGAGGTGCTCGACCACATCGTCGTAGGCATCGCCGAACCGGGTCTTCAGCTTGACGAGCCGGCGCAGCCCGAACTGCTGGTACGGGCCGGCAAGCTCCTTGCTTTTCGCCCACACGTCAGCGGCGATCCGGGGGATCTGATCGGCGTCACCTGCGAAGACGGTTTCCCAGAGCACCGGGACGATCAGCTCCGGCAGGCACCCCTGGCGCTGTTCGTAGGCCCGCTGCCGCTCGGCGAAGGCGCCCCACTCCTGCCCACAGAACCGGGTACGGAAGTAGCGCGGTGAATAGAGCGGGACGAAGACGCGGCAGGTGCGGAGGACGTCGGCGACCTCGGGGCGCCACAGGGTCCCCTCGCGCATGCCCGTGTACTGGAAGCCGATGCTGTCCTCTGGCTCCGTGGTGCGCCTCATGAGCACGTCGGCGAGGTCCGCGTAGAACTCGTCCACGTAGCCACCCCGCGCGTCCTCGCCGCTGTAGCTCAGGAAGAACAGAAAAGTCATCCGCCGTACGCCCTCGCCCCCAAGTCCCATGACAGTGTGCCGGAGCGATGCTCCGGCAATTGTCGGGAAGCGGACAGGGCCATGGTCAGACGACGGCCGCCGTGATGAAGCCCGCGACATACACCACGGCGAAGGAGGCCGGAATCCACTGTTCTAGGTGCGTCAGCGGCCAGTACCTCGACGGGTCGCGCCCCTCGCCGAGCGCCTTCCACTCGGCGCGCCAATACGGCGAGGCCGGCAACCGCTCCTCCAGCGCCCCGACCACGATGTACTTCGCCGAGTTCAGCTGCCGGTAGGACCGCAGCAGCCAGAACCACGCGGCGCACTGCACGAGCAGCGCGACCGTAGGCACGGCCAGGTAGCGGACGTCGACGACGGCCAGTTCCTTCCCGAGCGTGCCGCCGAGCGTAGCGATCAGCGTATTGAGGGTGAGGAAGAAGGTGTTCGTCAGCGCCCGCCGGGCGCTGACCCGGTCGGCCATCTCCACATACATCTTGTACTGCTCCAAGACGGCACCCTGGTAGTTCGCGGCCGGATCAGCGTAGTGGTCAGTCTTCGCGGCGGAGTTCCACACCGTCGGGCTTACCTCATCCAGGCTCGCCGTCGTCGTCTTGAAGTACCCGAGCAAGTTCACCGCTCCAGTGTGCGGTTACCGCCGAGCCGCACAAGGCACAGGCCCGAGCCCAGAAGCTGCCCGATCCCGGAAGGCTGCGGCGGCCAAGTCCGGCCATCAGCCATGTGTGGTGGCGTCGCATCTCCATCCCTGTCGTCGAGATCGGCCTCGCTGTCGGCTGCCAGCAGCGCGTCGGTCTCCTCGGAGCAAACCGCGATGGGCCGGGCCGGCAGAAACACGTAGCGCGGCGGCAAGGTAGCGTCGGCTACCGGACGGCTAAGCGGCCGGCGGCGCAGATCGCTAGGACGGCGAGCGCGGCCAGGGCGAGGGGGTGAAGCGGTGCCAGGAGTCCCAGCGGCGGACCTGGTGCTGGTCCAGGCCGACCTGGCTTTTGGCGGCCTGGAAGCGTTCCTCGACGGTCCAGCGGATCCCGGCGACTCGGACGAGTTGAGCGAGGGTGGCCGGCTTGGGAGTCCAGCAGCGGTAGAAGGCCAGTTCACCGGTGGTGGTGTTGCGGCCGATCAGCAGGCTGTGCCGGCCGTCGTCGTCGGGGTCGGCGTCGGTGCACACGTCGTCGAGCCAGGCCCAGTCGTAGAAGCGTGGGCCTTGGACCCGGCGCCGGCTGAGCGACGTTGCCATGCTGATGTGGGCAGGTCTGCGGCGGTCCGGTCGGCGCGGACGCGGGTCTTGCCGCCGTCGAGCGGGACCAGGTGGCTGCGGGAGACCGCCAGGATGTAGCCGAGCCTGTGTTCGCGCAGGTGAGCGCGGAACACGGTGCTGTTGCCGTAGGCCTCGTCCGCGGCGGCCCACCCCGCCGGGACACCGGCATCGAGGGCTGCGGCGATCATGTCGGCGGCCAGCTCAGACCGGGTCGCGGAGCCGATCTCGTCGGGCACCCCGCTGCGGCGCAGCGGTCACGGTCGTCGGTCCACGACACCGGCAGATACACGCGTCGATCGATCAAGGTGTGCCCGTGTGCGCTGGCATAGGCCAGGAACACCCCAACCTGGCTATTCTCGATCCGCCCGGCCGTGCCCGTGTACTGCCGCTGCACCCCGACGGTGTGGGTGCCCTTCTTCAGGTCCCTCGTCTCGTCCAGGATCAGGACCGCGTCCGGGTCACCGAACCGGCCGGCGACCAGAGCCGCAGGTCATCAAGGACGGCGTCGGCGTCCCACACCGCCCGGTACAGCAGCCGTTGCATCCCATCCGGCCGGGCGTGCCCCCGGCCTGCTCCGCCAACTGCCAGCACGTCTTGACCTCAAGGTCAGACAGCAGCCCCGTCACGAACCCGGCGCCGCGCGACGCGGCTCGACCCGCCCGAACCGACCCGCAAAGCACCCGAGCACCCCGGCCAACACCCGTTCCCACTCAGCAACGGCTACGCTGTGGCGCGCGACCACCGCCCGAACTGATGTTGTGTCCACAATGCACAGACGATCACGCTGTGGCCGTCTCGCGTCCACCCCGCCTGAGCAGCAAGATCCCAAACGGCGGCTGCCGTATTAGGACATGGTTCGTCGGCGGCGTCGGCGGCGCAGATCGCCAGGGCGGCGAGGGCGGCCATCGCCAGGTGACCGCACCGACGGTGGATGGCCCCAGGTGCCGATACAAGGCGAGTTCGTCTCGGCGGGCCTCCCGCAGGGGCTGGCCGTGGTGAGCATCGTTCAGGGGTGGAGGCCGGGGATGCAGGCCGACGGTAGGGTCATCACGGAAACGAATATCGGTCGCCTGCTTGCCCATTGACCTGGTGGCCAGGCGGTGGATTCCGTTGCGGCCACGCCTCGTGCTGTTCGTCCTGCTGGCCGGGCCGCCCGTCCGACCTTCGGGGTGAGACGTATCCATCGTTGTACGGCACAATCGGCATCCGGGCCGCCTTGCCGGTCGTCGTCCCCGGCGTCGATGATCACCGCGCATGTCGGAGTGGGCCGGGTGTTCGTCTCGTGCGTGCGAAAGGATTTACGTTGGAGCTGCAAGACGCCGAGGCGTACGTCAGGAAAGTCACCCGGAGGTCGTCGACCAAGGATGCGCTGGCGTGGCTCAGCGAGGAGCGCGCGGTGTCCCGGCCGATCGATCTGCCGAACCTGTTGGCTTCGTTGCTGACGATTGAGGATCAGGCGCCGATGGCCGATGTCCGAGGACTGGCTGGCCGGGTGATCCGGCAGGTCTGCCGGGCCGAGGTGGTTTCGGAGCTGGATCCGAGCCAGGAGCTTCTCGCGCTTGATGAGGTGTTGCGTCCGGCGCAGTACAGGGCCGCCCTTGACGCGCTGGCCGCTAGGACCGCAACTCGGACTCTGGCGAGCGTGACTCTGGCCGCCGTCATCGCTGCCCAAGAGGACGACCGCAACGTCGTGACAGTGCTCTGCGCAGCAGCGGGCTTGTCCTACCGGGATCTGCGCGCCAGAGTAAGGGATGCGTCCGTCCCCACTGACCTACGTGGGAGGTGGAAGAACGACCAGTTGAGGGCCGTGTTTGACGTCATCGACGCGGTCATCACCGGCCGAGTGACGGCGAGCAGTCCTGCTGCCCAGCCGGCCCGGCCGGTTGAACATCTGCTGCCTGACATCGATGACGAGCCTGGGCGGCAGCGCGGATGGGCGTTGGTTGAGCAGATGCGGGTTCACGGCGTCCCGTATGAGCTTCTGCTGACCCAGAGAGCGGTTGGCAGTGCATGGGTCGCCCACAGGAGCAGCACGGGCAAGAAGGTGCAAGCTGCGGTAACGACCTCCCTGTGCGAGCTGCTTGACGAGCGGTCGGTGCCGTATCACCGGCTTGCGATGAACGCGGCGTCACGGGAGCTGTTGACGCGCGTGGGAGCCAACCCGGCGGCTGCCGCGGAGGACGGCCGTAACGAGGGCGGGCAACTCGCCGTGTTAGTGCATTCGCCGGCGCTGACGCACGCTGTCGCGGTCTCGGTCGCACGTGACGGCGGAACGGCAAGGAAGAGCGGAGCCAGGCTTGGAACGCTTCCGGCGCGCCTCGGCATCGACTGCAGCGTGGTTTTGGTGGGCCCGGGCTGGGCGGAACGGAACACCACGGCCGAGCTTGTTCGTCCATTCTACGGACGAATCTATACGGAGCGGACAGTCCCTGAGCTGGCGGACGCGCTCAGCGCCATGGTTGCACAGGGTGACGGTGTCATACCGATCAGGCAGAATAGCGACGCATAACCCACCTCGTCGGTTGACGATCCATTGGAGGTCCCCTCATGAACTCGCTGACCCAGCACGCCAGGCGCGAGATCATCGCGGCGGCCAAGGCGGCAGTCACCGACCAGGACGAGCGTAGACCGTTCGAATGGCGCGGCGAGAACATCATTCTCCCGGCGGTTAGGGTCCCAGTAGGTGATGTCTTGCTGAACCACCGTACGCACCGCGTGCGCGCCCAGGTCGAGAGCCTCGGTGCGAGTGGCGCCATCATCGAGACCAACCCGCATAGCGACGAGGCGCAGCGACTACTGGCCGACCTCATTCGGCAGACCAGCGGGTATGACGAGGTCAAGGCCATGATTCGCCACGAGAAGCAGCGCGAGCCAGGGCTTATCACGCACGAGGGCGTGCTAATCAACGCCAACACCAGAGCGGTCGCCCTGCGCGACCTGCATGAGGAGCTTCCGCACGAGAAAGCCTTTGCATTCATCAAGGTACAAGTCCTGCCGGACAACGCCGACAGTACCGAGATCATGCAGCTGGAGTTCAACTTCCAGATGCGGCGAAACTACCAGCAGCCATACTCTTTCACAAACCAGTTGCTCTTCATCAAGGATCTGCTGGACTCCGGGCTAAAACCAGACGAAATCGGCGTGCAGATGAAGCCGCACTACGATCCGACGTCGCCAAAGGATCGACGTGCAGCCGCCGATGAGGTGGAGGCCGAGGACCGGCTTCGGCAGATTATCGAAGAACTGATCGCCGCAAGCAGTGGGGCGCTGCGCTGGCCGGACTTTGATGACGACCGGCAAAACTTAATCGAGATTGACGAGTCCTATCGGAGGATGGTCGCGCGCAAGGGCCCTGATGCTGCGCGCCGTGTCAAGCAGGCGAAACTCGTCGGCCTTCTCGCAGGGATGGACTACCGCCGGGTGCGGCACATCGACGAGTCGTATCTAGATAGCTACGTGCTCCAGGCCTTCGAGGAACAGCCGAACCTGCGGCCTGCCGCGAAGACCCTTACCATCGGACAGCAGGAGGCCCCCCACGCAGACCTGGGTGGACTGTCCATCCTCGACGGCCTCGACGAGAGCCTGTCTGTCGATCAACGCGGTGAGGTCACTCTACAACCGCTGTTCGACGTGCTCGTCCGTCAGGGCAAGGTCGACGCTGACACCGACTGGGACGCAGAGGTCGAGGTGCCGACCGACGAGGGCACCACGACATTGCCCAAAAATACGTTCTTCGACGCAGTCAAGACTGCCATGCAAACGGCGGCCGACAGCAAGGCGCAGGACGATCAGGGTCAGGACGCCCTGGACATCCCACGGCGACAGCTAAACGCTGCCGGCGCCGCGTGTGACCGAGTACGTCGGGCGTACAACGAGCTTGAAGACGACGGCGATCAGCCGGACCCGGCAGCGCTCGAACAGGCGCTCGAAGCCTACCTCCGCTCGCACGACGAGCTGCTGCACTACCTGGCAGAACGCGGGTTCGCCGCCGCGGAGAATCGACTGTGACCGACGGCCCGGCCATCTCGCTCGACTTCGACCCGGCGACGAACGTGGTCCTCGCCCAGAAGGTCGGCGCTGTCCCGGATGTGTTCTGGGGCCAGCTGCGTGTTGAGTGGGGCTACGACGGCGACCCGGCACGCTCCGTCCGGGTGCCGCTTGAACGCTTCCGCGAGAACATTGGCTGGCTGGGTCCGGCCTGCAACCGCTACAACGTCGACATCGCATGGGCGCCCGACGCCGTAGCGATCATCACCACGATCAAGCGTGAACGCAGGCAGCTCGAGCGTGCGCGCCGCCAGGAAAACATGCCGGTGACCGCCGACGAGGTGCAGCGCCGGCTCGACGGCAGCCGCTTCGCCAGGCCGCTCAAGCCGTTCCAACTTCGCGACGCGGCCAAATTGCTCAGTCTGCCGCACGGCGCGAACTTCTCTGTACCTGGCGCCGGCAAGACAACCGTGGCATACGCGGTCTATGAGGCGGAGCATCGCGCCGAGAGGGTCGACCAGCTCTTGGTCGTTGCGCCGCTGTCGGCGTTCGACGCGTGGCAGACCGAGGTCGAGGAGTGCTTTAAGCCGAGCATGGCACCGCTCGTCAAGGTATTCGGGACGCCGGGCAGCCAGGACGCCGAGATTCTGCTGGTCAACTATCACCGCCTGGCGGCGAACCTCAGCGGGCTCAGTAAATGGGTCCGCAAACGGCGGACCTTGGTGCTGCTCGATGAGGCACACCGGATGAAGGCCGGTCGTGTCGGCCAGCATGGCAGCGCGTGTCTCGATCTCGCGTTCTCCGCCTCCCGGCGGGACATCCTGACGGGGACACCCGCCCCGCAGTCGGTGCAGGACTTCGTCGCCCTGTACGAGTTTCTGTGGCCCGGGCAGTCTCGACGGATCATCCCGGCCGAGGCGTTGGCGACGAACCCTCAGCCGGAAGCGCTCCACGCAATCAATCGGGCCATCCAGCCGCTCTTCGTGCGCACCACGAAGAAGGAGCTGGAGCTGCCGCCTCCCTCTCTGCGGCGGGTCGTGGTCCCGTTGAGTGGCCTTCAGCGCGAGATCTACTCAAGTCTCCGCGATCGCTACGCCGGCATGCTGCGCGTGTCGATGAACGACCGCGTCGAGCTGGCACGCATGGGCACGATCGTCATGTACCTGCTAGAGGCGGCGAGCAATCCCCAGCTGCTCGCGGTTGGGTCACGTGACCTGCCCGGCGAGTTCGCCCATCCACCGTTGCCAGTCGAACCCGGAAGCCGTCTGTGGGAGATGATCGTCGGTTACGGCCGCTATGAGACACCCCCCAAGTTCACCCGCCTGCGGGAGATCATCGCTCAGAACGTCGCTGATCCGGCCGGTCCTCGAAAGACGCTGGTGTGGTCGAACTTCGTCTCGAACCTAGAAGGCCTGAAACGGTGGCTGGCCGAGTACCAGCCTGCCATGATCCATGGCGGGGTTCCGTCCGTCACAAGTGCGCCGAATGCGGCGGTCACCCGGGAGTCGGAGCTGCACCGTTTCCGGAAGGACGACGACTGCAAAGTGCTGCTGGCCAATCCAGCGGCGATGAGCGAGGGCGTCAGCCTTCACCACGACTGCCATGACGCGATCTACTTCGACAGGACCTTCAACGCCGGCCATTACCTGCAGAGCATCGACCGCATCCATCGACTCGGCATGGATCCCGGCCAGCGCACGACACTGCTTTTCATGATCACGAATGACACCGTCGATCAGGTCGTCGACACCCGGATCCGGGACAAGGCCACCAACCTTGCCCGCGCCTTGGACGACAAGGAGCTCGTACGGATGTCCCTGCCCGACGACGAAGACTACGGACCACCGATCGAGACCGATGCGGACATGGCCGCGTTGCTTGCCCATATCAACGGCCAGGAACAGTGAGCAACCGTGCTGTCCGAGCCGCTACCGGTCCATCCGAGTCACCGTCATCTCCAGGCCGCGTTCTACGTTGCCCGGCTGCTCAAGCCGGACGGCGAGCCCCGGCACGCCCTCGACCGAAGCTACCGGAGCCTCGCGACGGGCGCGCTACACGATCACCGCAGCCTCGCCGAAGGCGAACGCCTGCTCGCCCGCGCGGGCCTGCTCGCCACTCAGCGACACCTCATCGTCCCGTCCGACGACCTTTTGGCCATGTCCCGGTTGCCGGTGGACACGTTCGTCGAGGCCCTGCTCTTTAGGATTCTGACCGACCAGCGCGAAGTGTGGTTGGCGCAGATGGCGACGACCGACGAGGTCCGCTGGGAGCTTGTGCCGTACGACGTCGCCACGGCGCTTGCCTCGACCTTCGAAGACGAGCGCGAACGCGACGCGGTGCTGCTTGCCGCGGCCCGGAAGGTTGATCTTCAGGTGCTGCAAGAGTTCGGGGACGAGGGCGAGCAGGCGGTACTCGATGCATGCCGGACCCATCTGCGCAGCGCCGGCATGCAGCACATGCTTCCCGACGTGGCCCAGGTCAGCCTGATTGACGACACCTTGGGCTACGACATTGCCAGTCCCGATGCCAGCGGCCAGCGTCACCGGCTCGAGGTCAAAGCCACCTCGGCACCACCAGGCTGGGTCGAATTCTTCATCAGTCGAAACGAGGCCACAGTCGCCGAACGTGACCCGCGTTGGTCGCTGGTGGTCACCCGGCGGGAACAGGATTACACCAACAGCGAACCGGTCATGCAGGTCGCCGGATGGCTCACCCACAGCGACTTCGCCGCAGCGCTCCCCGCAGACCCGCCACTCGGCGGAGGCCAACTCCGAGGCCGTTGGTCGTCATGTCGGATCACGATCAGCGCTCAATG
The DNA here is from genome assembly GCF_003176715.1 of Micromonospora sp. S4605. Taxonomy (NCBI): domain Bacteria; kingdom Bacillati; phylum Actinomycetota; class Actinomycetes; order Micromonosporales; family Micromonosporaceae; genus Micromonospora; species Micromonospora sp. S4605. The sequence goes on along the minus strand of NZ_QGSW01000317.1, from coordinate 15,447 downwards.
TCTCCGGCCCGGTCTCCCGCTTCGAAAGCCGGACGAACCGGGCTGAACCGAGAGCCAGTTAGGGCGACTCACGATCAGGCGAACAGCGCCGTAACATGATCAGTCGTTCGGCTCTACGACACGCACCCGCACGTACGTGACACGAACGCCCGACGGTTAAGTGAGCGAACATAGGATAACGATGACCGCGATGACGGCCCCAACGACCGACCCGCCACCGTCGGCCCCGTCGTCCCCGCAGGATGAACCACTTCGCAGCCCTCTCGGCGGGCTCGACTACCTCAAGGTCAGTGCGGAAGCGCGAGCCGAGAGCCGCAACCGGGAGATTCACCTTCCCCCGGTTAGCACCTACCGCTGGTGGGCCCGGCGGACCAGCGCCGTCAACGGTGCGGTCATCGATGCGTTCAACGCGATGATGCCCGGTCGGCTGCTTGTGGCTGACATGTTCGCCGGCGGTGGCGTGATCCCGCTCGCAGCCGTCGCGCGGGGCCACCAGGTGTACGCCCAGGACCTCAACCCCTGGCCGGCCGCCGGACTCACCGCAATGCTCGGCCTACCCGCACCCGACAAACTCCGCGAGGCAGCGTCGACGATCGAGCAGTGGATCCACACCGAGGTCGAAGCCGCCTACGGCACGACCCTTACCGACGGCACCAGGGGTGTTGTCTCCCACACGATCCGAGTGGCAACCGGCGAATGCACCGGCTGCGGTAGGCGCGCACGCATGTTCCCCCACGCACTTGTGTCGCTGCGTGTTCGCAAAGAGAGCGGAAACCCTCAAGCGTGGATGGCATGTCGACGTGGTCATCTCTTCCCAGCCATGTCCGACAAACGTCGACGCTGCCCGACCTGCCACGTCCTCGTTGAGCCAGCAGCCACCTACACGCCGATGCGAACGATCACCTGCGAATGCGGCAAAACCGACCGCCTCGCCGATCGGGCAAGAACCTGGCAATGGGAGATCGTCCTCGTCGACCGATCCAGCCGCACCACCCGTGAGGTCGACATCCCGACCGACGCGGAACGCGAGAAGGCCGAATCGGGTGGATGGCAGCCGGTTCACGACCTGGGACCAATTCCGCCCGGCCAAGAAACGAGCGTGCTCACCCGTCACGGGTTCCGACGCTGGCAGGACCTTTACCCGGACCGGCAGCGCCACATGCTCGAGCGGATGCTAGACCTCGCGAGCCGCTGTTCAAAAGACCCTTCAGTCGTGCGCGCGGCGGAACTGGCCGTCGTCGGCAGCGCCGAGATGGCCGGATATTTGTCTCGATGGGACCGGTTCTACCTCAAGAGCTTCGAATCAATGGCGGGCCATCGATTCAATCTCACAACCCTCGCCGTCGAGCCCAACGTCTGGGGCGGTGTCGGCCGCGGGCGCGGAACCGTCTTGCGACGCCTCAACCAACTCGTCAAGTCCGCGGCTTGGCTACAGGGAAAGACCGGACGTGAGCTGCTCGTCCAAGGACCGCTCACCACCAACGCACCGGCCACTGCCATCAACGAGTGGGACGTACGGGTTGTCGAAGGTAGCAGCGAGCACATGGTCCTGCCGTCAAACTCGGTGCATCTAGTCCTGACCGATCCGCCGTATCACGACGACGTGCAGTACGCGGAACTGTCCGGCCCCTTGCGTGCATGGGCTCGCCTGGCGAACGAGAAGCTCACCAACGAGGCACTCACCGGTGAAGCCGTGGTCAACAGCGCCACCGGCCAACTCACCGACGACGGCGCCTACGAGGCGCTGCTGGGCCGCATCTTCAAGGAGGCTCGTCGGACGCTCCGTCCGGACGGACACCTCATCTTCAGTTACGCCAACCGAAGCCCACGCGCCTGGGCCGCCGTCTTCGGCGCATTGCAAGCCGCCGGCCTGCGCGCCGTGGGCTGCGAGATAGTGCACAGCGAGAACGAGACCGACCACGCCAAGCGGGGCGTGCGAGCCTGCACCCTCGACCTCATGCTCGACCTCGTCCCTACCGGCCACTCTGCCGTCGAGCAACACCGGCCGCATCCCGCTCCGGACATCCCTCTCACTGACGAGCGACGGTTCCTCAGTGTCGTCGCCGACATGTTCCTACAAGTTGGCGACCTCAAGGACGGGTGGCGCCTCCAGGTCCACAAGACGCTCTCCGAGCACCCCTTCATCGCGGCACCGGCTGACCGAACTGCAAAGACAACTCCGAAGGCAGCCGAGAAAGACAGAACATCAGCGAGGCGTGCTTGAACTATGCGGGGGTGAAGCTCGGTACCGGTATGAAGCCATGCGGCAGCACCAAGTTGAGCGCGAACGGCGATCGAAGCAAAACGTGCCCGGCAGCGACGCGAAGCCGAAGAGCAGCGGCGGCAGGAGCAGCACGATCGGCCGAGGAACGACGCTCCGGCAGTGCTGCCACACTAGCCAACGCCCGCACCTAACTAACCGACGTCCGTCTGCAGTCGTGTCCGTGATGCAACACCCTCGCCGAGATGACGACGTCGAGCTTGTTGCCCAGCTATAGAGCAGGCGACGGAGTTAGAACGCCGTGGCCCAGGGATACGTCCTGACGGCGGTGCCCAAGGGCAGGAGCTCAGTGCCGCAGCTCCGCTGATGAGCACGAGCTGGCTAGAAAGGCCGGGCATAACCCGCCAACGTCCTCGCTTGGTTCTCGCCGCCGCAGTTCTCAAGCCAGTTGACGAATCAGCCTGGCGGCTTCGGTGATGAGAGCGGGGAGTTCGGCAGGGGTGCGGAGAGCCGCCACGTTCTCGACGGGTACCCACTTGGCGCCGCCGATTTCTTCGACTTGGACGATGAGGTTGCCGCCGGTGGCTTGGCAGACGTAGACGAAGTCGATGTGTCGGTGTGGTCCGACCTTGCGGTCTTCGATGTCCATCTCGATGATGGCGAACGGGTTCGGAATGCTGCGTACGGCGGGGTGCCGGAACGGCGGTGGGCCGAGGACGTCAGCGATAATCCCGGTTTCCTCGTGGACTTCGCGGAGTGCCGCCTCGGCGGGGTCTTCGTTGGGGTCGATGTGCCCGCCGGGGTACAGCCACAGGTCAATCTTGTTGTGGTGCACGAGCAGGACGCGGTTTTCGTTGTTGAAGACTATGGCTGAGCTGGTGAAATGGCGGATCATGCTCGGGTTTCTCCCTGGGCGATCTGGGCCACGCGGTCGGCCATCCACGCTACGGTCGCGTCCGTCATCCCTGGGTGAACTGGGAGCTGGACGGTGGTTGTGGCGAGGTGTTCGGCGTTGGGGCACTGGTTGGCGTAGGGCTGGAAGATGGGCTGGTGGTACAGCGGTCGGTAGCGCCACCGGATCGAGTCGGGCGGGAGTCCGGCGGCTTCGAACGCGGCGGCGACCTGCGGGGTGCGGTCCTTGATGGTGAGGACGAGGTTGTAGTAGTTCGGCTTGTCCTCGACGCCGTACGGCAGTTCTCGCAGCAGGCCGCCTGGTGGTAGCGCGGCGAGGATGCGTTGAGCGTTGCGGCGGCGTCGGTCGAGTTGGCCGTCGAGCAGTTTGAGACGGCGGAGGCCGATGGCGGCCAGGGGGCCGGCGAGTTTGTAGTTGACGCCGTGGGTGGTGCCGCGCAGGTGGCCGAGGTGGGTGTACCAGGCGATGCGTTCGCCAAGTTCGTCGTCGTTGGTGAGGACGAAGCCGCCCTCGCCGGTGGATAAGAGTTTGCGGTCGTGGGTGGAGAAGCAGCCGACTGCGCCGTGGGTGCCGGCGAACTGGTTGCCGATTCGGGTGCCGTGGGCTTGGCACGCGTCCTCGATGACCGGCACTCCGGCGTGGGCGAGGAGGTCTGTGCTGGCTCGTTCGTCGTTGGGGTAGCCCCAGAGTGGGAGCGTGATGGCGGCGCGGGTGCGTCCGGTGAGCTTGCGCTGGATGTCGGCGGGGTCGAGGGCGAGGGATTCGGGCAGGGTGTCGACGGGGACGGGTGTGGCTCCGCAGGTGAGTATCGGCATGGCGGTCGGCAGGGGTGCGGTGGCCGGGACGACGACCTCGGTGCCGGGTCGAACGCCGAGGGCGATGAGCGCGGCGTGCAGTGCGGAGGTTCCTGAGTTGACGGCGATGGCGCGGCGGGCACAGAAGCGTTTGGCGAGCGCGTGTTCGTAGAGGGCGAGGACGGGGGCGCCGCCGGAGAGGCGGCCGTCGTCGAGCGTGGCCCGGATTTCGTCCAGTTCGCCACAGGGTGCAGGGGTGTACCGGTCGTCGACGGGGTTGAGGATGTCGTGGCTGCTACTTGTCATAGGTGAGCACCACCTTGATGGTCTCCTCGGGGCGCTGGGCGATCAGGTGGTACGCCTTGGCCGCCTCGCTGAAGGGGAAGCGGTGGGTCACCAGGCTGTCGACATGAACGTGCCCGCTGATGACCAGGTCTCGGGCGGTGGCGCTGAGTCGGGGCAGGTCCCAGGCGGGGTGGGCGCGCTGTGGGCAGCCGTTGACGGTCATGGAGGAGATCAGGGTGATGCGGTTGCGGTGGTATTCCTCGCCGAGTCGTAGGCCGTCCTGGTCGCCGTGGTAGGAGGCGACGGTCGCGACCCGGCCGCCTACTCGGACGCAGCGGATCGCCTCGTGCAGGCCACGGTAGGAGCCGGAGGCTTCGATGGCGACGTCCGCGCCCTGGGGGCCGCAGAGCTTGCGGACCTGCACGGCGATGTCGTCGTCGGTGGCGGCGTGCACGGGTGTGATGCCGAGGGAGTCGGCTGTGTCCAGGCGCAGCGGGTAACGGTCCACTCCGATGACCTTGGCGGCTCCGGCGAGCCGCGCGAGCTGGCCGGCGAGAAGGCCGACGGTGCCGAGCCCGACCACGACGACGGTGTCGCCGAGGCGCACCTCAGCGTCGTGAACGCCGCCGAGGGCGACCCGCGCCAGGATGAAGAAGATGGCGCGTTCGGCGTCGACACCGGCCGGCAACCGGCTTGCGAGGGCAGCGTCCGCGGGAACGATGTGCGCGGTGCCGTGCGGGCGATCGAGGGTGACGAGTTCCCCGATGCTGACCTTGCCGACAGCGGCCTCGCCGGCGGCGGTGACCCGCGCGATGGTCTCGTAGCCTGGCGCTACCGGGAAGTCCCGGCCGGCGCCGTTGAGGAAGATGCGTCGCTGCGGGTCCCAGGACCGGTGTAGCGCGGCGGCGTCTCCGGCCATCCAGGCCATTTCGGTGCCGTGGCTGATGCCGGAGACGACCGATTCGGCGTAGACGTCGTCGGGGCCGAGTGCGGGCAGGTGCTCGTTGACGATCTCCACCTGGCCTGGACCGGTGATCATGACCCTGCTGCAGGGTGGTGCGTGGGCAGTGCGGGGTTGTGCGACGTCGGTTTTGGTCATGGCCTCTCCAGGGCTGGTAGGTGGGCAAGGAGTGCGTTGACGTCTTCGTCGTTGAAGGTGTCGAATTCGGTGGTGTCGAGTCGGATGATTCGGCTGGCGTAGTCACCGAGCGGTGTGTCGAAGGCTCGGGTGAGGTGTTCGAGGTAGGCGGTGGACAGCGCGGATTCCATAGGTCTGCCGCGTTGCGCGATCCGGCATGCCAGGACCGGCGCCGGTGCGGTCAGGGCGATGAGGAGATCGGGTCGTGCGGCGGCGTCGCTCCAGGTGGCGCAGGTCCTTCTGACTCGACTGGCGTCCTCGGGCGGCAGGGTGGTGTGGGCGAAGATGACCTGTTGCGCCAGGGACCAGTCCGCCACGACGGGTGTGCCGTGGGTGAGCAGGTCGTGGATCTCGCGAAGTTGACCGACGCGGAGCGCCAGGAAGGTCAACTCGGCCTGGAGAGCCAGGGCGACGGGGCGGGTCTTCCCAGAGGCGTAGAGCTTCGGGAGAAAGGAGTTTTCGACGAACGGGTCGCGCATCAGGCGCGCTCCGAGACGCTCGGCGAGTCGCTGTGCGAGGGTGGTTTTGCCGGCACCCGTTGGCCCGGCGAGTCCGATGAACATCAGCGCCTGCCCGATGGCCGGGATGCTTGTTGTCCGGCCGGTTCTGGCCCTGGCTGTTTCGTCATTGCAGCTGCTCGTTTCATGCCAACCCCGGCGAGGAAGTTGGCGAGGAAGGGGCTCGCCGGCAGGCCGTCCGCCGCGAGGTGGTCCTCGGGGTCGGGGCGCCAGTGAGATACCGGGACGAGTGCGGCGCCGTGCGGACGCGGCGCTGCGCCGGGTTGGGGCGCGACCATGGCGAAGTCACCGAACAGTGCCTGGACCTCGGCGAGGTCGCGGAGTTGAAGTGGGGTGGGGGTGCGCTGATACAGCCGTTGGACCTCCTCGGTCTGGCTGGTGGGCGTGACGGAGGTCGCGTGGGAGATGACGAGGATGCTGCCGGGACTCATTGCGGCACGGAAGGGTTCCACGATGGCGTTGACGTCGCCGGGGATGAAGTGCAGGACCGAGACGAACAGGACGGCCACCGGGTGGGCCAGGTCGATCAGCCGCTGGGTGGTGGGGTTCTCAAGGATGAAGTCCGGGAAGCAGATGTCGGCCTGGATGACGTCGACCCGCGGATCGCCGCCCAGCATGGCTCTGGCGTGTGCCACGGCTATCGGCTCGACGTCGACGTACAGCACCCGTGCGTCGGCGTTGACAGAATGGGCGATGTCGTGGACGTTGCCGATAGTCGGTATACCTGAGCCGAGGTCGATGAACTGGCGTATGCCCTGCTGCAGCGCGTACTGCACGGCGCGGCGCAGGAACACTCGGTTGGCGCGGGCAGCGTCAGCGACGTGGGGTGCGACGGCGAGGACGGCATCGGCGGCTTGACGGTCGGCGGCGAAGTTGTGGCTGCCGCCGAGGAAGTAGTCGTACATTCGCGCGGCGTTCGGGCGGCTCAGATCAAGCTCGGCGGGCGCCCAGCTCATCGCCTCAGTTCGCATGGTCGTTCCCCAGGTGCTGGCTCGGGCGTCCGTGATCGCCCTCGGTGCTGGTGGCTGCCCGATGCTTATTGGCGGTGTCGTGGCTGCTCATCGGTATACCGATACGGCGGTCTCGCCGATGAGGTCTTCGACGGCGCAGATAATCTGTTCGGTGGCGGGTGTGTGTTGTCCGGCGCGGGTGAGCATCTGGCGGAGCCGGTCGCGTAGGTCGGTGTCGAAGCCGTCGAGGTACAGCTCGGATTCGAGGCGTAGGGCCCGTAGTAGACCGGCGAGAGCATCGGTTTGCGGGTCGGGGTCGTCGTAGCCGAGGACGCCGTAACGCAGCCGCCCACGGACGCGGTGGATGACCGCCGGGTCTGTCTGCGGGTAGGCGATGGACCGGCCGAGCATGCGGCGTCTGGTGACTTGTTCGACAAGGCCGCCGGCGATGAGGCCAGCGGTGACCTTGTCGTAGGCGTGCTCGCCGAGCAGCCGCACCGCCTCACGAACGGACAGCGCACGGTGGTGGCGGGCCAGGAACGTCAGCGCCCAGTCGGCGACCGGATCGCCGGTGGGTTGCCGGTGCACGGCGATGGCAGCGTCGCGGACGACGCGGACCCGTTCGATCGGCGCGACCAGGTTGGTGAGAATAGCCCCGGCCAGCGCGAGCGACAGGGACGGCAGGTGGGCCAGCGGAGCGCCGCTGTCGTTGTGGGCCAGCACGAACAGCTCGACGCGCAGCGGGAGGCGGACCGGCGGGGTTTCGAAGGCGGCGTGGCTCATGGCGGGTCACCGGGTCGGCTCGGCGACGCGGCGCAGCCGCTGGTGCACCCCGCCGTAAGGGCTCGTGCCCGTCAGTACGGCCTTTGTTAGGGCGGCGTGCATGGTGTAGAGCGGATCGCAGACGTTGCCGGGTGCGGCGCGGCCGGCCTGTGAGACGAGCTGGTAGGCGTCGAGCAGCTCCAGCCCGGTCAGTTGTGCCGTCCAGGTGACCAAGTCGTGCTGGCTGATCCGGTACGCGTCCTCTAGGGGGCGGGCAGCGCCGATCGAGATGATGCGGTGGTCGGTCTCGATGCGCGGCCATGGTGTGGTCACGCCTTTGATCAGGTCGACGACGATGGTGACGTTCATGGCGGTCTCCACCGCGACGCCGCACACCTCGCCCTGGCCTTGGCGGGCGTGGCCGTCGCCGATGGCGAACAGCCCACCGGGGACGTTGACGCCGAGGAAGACGGTGGCTCCTGGGCGGATCTCCGGGGTGTCAAGGTTGCCGCCATGCGCGTCGGGCACGATCGTGGAGCGTGCTTCCCCACCGGCCGGAGCGACTCCCACGGTGCCGAGCATCGCCTCCAGGGGCATGACGATCGTGTGGTCGGAGCGGCGGGCGTGGTAGGTGACAGTGTCGGCGGCGGTGTCGATGGTGTAGCGCCACACCCTTTCCTCGATCGGCGGGTGCAGCATCGCCGTGGTGTGGGTACCGGTCAGTGCCCCGAAGTGCGGGAAGGTGGCGGACATCCCCCAGTCGCGGGCGGGTGTGATGGCCGCGAAGTGCAGCGCGAGGGTGTCGCCGGGTTCCGCGCCGGCCACGTGGAAGGGGCCGGTGACGGGGTTGAACGCCTGGCAAACCTTCGAGGGCAGGTCATCGACGGTGCGGACGGCGCCGCCGAAGCAGTCCTCGATGCTGGTGAGCAGTAGGCTGCCGGGCTTGATCTCGGCGACCGCCGGGTGGGTACCAAAGGTGTAGCGCAGCTCGTCCTCGGTCGGCTGGTAGGTGACCGTGCTGGTCATACCGACCCCCGTCCGTTCGAGAGGCCGGACAGCTTGGGACGGCGGCCGGCGGCGTACAGACCGGCCAGGGTCAGCAGGCCGAGGGTGAGCCAGACGAAGCCGAGGCGTTGGGGGGCCACGTTGGCGTTGACCACGACGTAGGCAAGGATCGTGAACCCGAGGCCCGGAAGGATCAGGTGCGCGAAGTAGTTGCGGCTACGGCGGCGGACCAGGTAGTGCCAGACGACGGCGAGGTGCAGTACGAGGAATGCGGTCATCGCGCCGAAGTTGATCAGGCTGGACAGCAGCGCGATGCCGTCGGTGTGCCAGTTCATGTAGAGGCCGATGGTCAGCGACACCACGGCGGTGAGGGTGATGGCGTGGGTGGGCACGCTGTGGCGTACCGACACCGTGGCCAGGAACTTCGGCAGTTGCCGGTCGCGGGCCATGGCGTACAGCAGCCGCGAGGTGGCGACCTGCGCGACGAGAGAGTTCGCCACTCCCCAGGCGACGGCGGTGGCGACTGCGCACAGGGTGGCGAGCCAGGGTCCACCGGCTAGCCGCGCGGCCTCATAGAACGCCGTCCCGTCTGGGTCACCGTTCGCGAGCAGGCCGCCCGGGTCGGGCACCAGCAGCGCGGCCATCCAGGTCTGGGCGATGAACAGCAGTCCGGCGACTCCCAGCGCGGCGGCCATGGCCCGACCGATCTGTCCCGCGCCGCCCTTGTTCTCCTCGGCCAGCATCGAGATGCCGTCGAAGCCGAGGAAGCTGAGCACGGCGATCGACACCGCGCCGAACACCAGCGCCCAGGTGAAGGTGTCAGGGTTGTAGAGCGGCGTCCAGGAGAAGCCCTGTCCCTTGCCCTGCGCGAGAGCACGACCGGCTGCGGCAAGGAAGATCACCAGGACGATGACCTCGCCGATGAGCATCACGCGGGTGATCAGGGCGGTCATCCGGATTCCCCGGTAGTTGACCAGCGTGTTGAGCAGCACGAAGCCGACGAGCCACACCCAGACCGGAACAGCCGGCACGGTGGAGTGCATCGCTACCGCCGCGATCAGGTACAGCAGGCTCGGCACCAGCACGTAGTCCAGCAGGATGGCCCAGCCCGCGAGGAAACCGACCGGTGCGCCGATCCCTCGCCCCGCGTAGTTGTAGACGCTGCCGGCCAGCGGGAACGCCTTGACCATCTGGGCGTACGAGGCGGCGGTGAACACCAGCGCCACCATGCCGATGACGTACGCCAGCGCGACCATCCCGCCGGCACCTGCGTAGACGGATCCGAAGATGCCCATCGGCGCGATCGGCACCATGAACACCAACCCGTAGAAGAGCAGGTCGGCGAAGCCGAGTGAGCGGCGCAGCTCCGGCCGGTACCCGAACCGCGACGAGTCCGGCGGCACCCGCGCCACGCCGATCTCCGGTGGAGGCGCTGTCTGCCTCGTGTACATGTTGTTTCGTTCCTTCCTGTCGGTCATCGATGCCGGCGTACTCCCGGCCGCGATGGAGCTGGCCCAACGGCGGCAGCGGCTCGGCAGGCACCCGCATAGCCAGGAGCTGCTGGATGGGCTGCTAGAGGCGCCAAACGATGGACAGGTCCTGAGCGCAGCCCCCGACCCGCACGGCGACGAACAGGCGGCGGAAAATGCCGCCGAGTTCCTCCGGCGCCGCATCCGCCACCAATCCCGGCGCTGGCGTCGCCACCGCCTCCAGGACGAGCTTCTCGATGTCCTCGGCATCCACAGCGGTCAACCGGCAACCACAGGGCCCGCGGTAGGCACGCTGACCCAGCATCCGGACGGGCTGCAGCGATGTGCCGCAGCCGCGGCAGCGCAGCAGCCCTTCAAGGGTGAAGGCCCCCGACACAGGCGGTTCGGGCTGCGCCGGCCGTTCACCAACGCGGCCGGATGCGACACCGCGAACGCTGTCGCGCACGACGTCGCTTCGCACGTCCATGGCCACGGGGCACCTCCACCATCACCCGCTGCTCGCAAACGCGAGGGCTGGCCACAGCGGTAGAGGTGTGGCGAACTCCGAATCGCCCAATCCATCGCCGTGGTTGTCTGTGCGACCAGCCTGCGGGTCCGGACCGCCCCCTGACGACGCGTGGACGTTCTAGTGTTGTCCTAGTTTCAGCTCGTCTGCGCCCGTCGTCGTCTACTACGCTGCCGACTGCGACAATGACGCTGAGTGCACGGCCTGGGGGATATCCCGTGGAGACGGTACGGCGGTGGACCGGCCGCGAGGCAAAAGCACTACGCCTGGCTCTGCGTATGAGCGTGCGCGGATTCGCCGAGCACCTGGGCGTCAATCCGGCGGCTGTCTCCAACTGGGAGAAGCGGGGTACCGCGACCCGCATGCGCTATGAGACCCAGCAGATGCTCGATGTCGATCTGGCACGGTCGCCAATCGAGGTCAAGCAGCGGTTCGCCCAGGCCCTCAAGGCGTCAGTGGCCGCAGGTCCGAACGGCATGCCTGCACCTGCCGGCGGCAGCGCCGCGCCCGCAAACCCAGATCTCGGCGCCCGTTCCAGGGAACGGACCGACGCCATCCTCGCGGCGCTCAGTAGCCAGCAGCCCGACGATCTCGTGTACGCGCCTCCGGCCGACGTCCAGCGGCTGGTTGCGGACTTCCTCGTCTCGACCGCCCGCGTCTACCTGGTCACCGGCCCTCCGGGCTGCGGCAAGACCAGCTTCACCCGCCATCTGGCGTCGCAGGCTCCCGGAGTGGATGTTCAACTGCTGACCGCGGACTCGTGGACCGAGGACGTCGACCTGGCGCGGGAGATCCTCCGCTACGGCTCTCTGCCGGCGGGCGCGGATCCGCTGCTGACCCTCGAGGGTGAGAGCCAGAGCCTGTCCCGGCCGCTGCTCGTCGTCATCGACAGTCCGCAGTCCCGCGCCGTGGTGGACAAGGTCTGCCGGCAGCTCGACGGCACGCTGCGGCAGGTGCTCTCGGGCAACCTGAGGTTCCTCCTCGTTCTGCGCACACCGCCGGATGTCGAACTCGCGCCCTACCCCGTCCTGTCGGCAGCGGTCATGCCCGGTCAGGATCACGATGTCGGCCCGTCGCTGCGGCTGGACCGCTGGGACGCCGGCACGGCCCGGGACGTGTGGAACGCGCAGCGGCACGAGAGTGAGCCCCCGTTCGACGCCCTGCCCGCCAAGATTCGCAACTTGGCCCGCCTGCCGCTGTACATGAGCCTCATCCGGGCTGCCAAGTCGACTGAGCCGCTTGGGCAAGCCAACGCCTACCGGCTCGTGGAATTCTGCGTCGCCTCGATCTTAAAGGCCGCGGGCCTGGACGCCGAACGCGCGACGGCGGAGCTGACGGCACTCGCGCGAAGGCAACTCGCTGCGGCATGGCCGCACCACCTACTTCCTGCGATCCAAGCCGACCCGGCGGGAAATGCCGGTGACCTCACCGCGTCCTCCGTCGCAAGACTCGTGCGGTCCGACCCGTTCGGGAGCTTGACGTTCCATCACGACGTCATTCGTGAGTATCTCTTCGCGCGGTGGCTCGCCCAGCTCATCGAGGCCCACGGACGCTCGACCGTCACCATCGAGCTGCTCAACGACCTGGCCGCTCGCACAAGCACGTCAGCCGACCTGCGAGGCGTCCTGGAATTCCTCTTGCAGGGCTTGGATGCGACAACACCAGAGCTGCTGGCCGCCGTCGCCCAGTCACCATCGGTCAGCATCGCCGAAACGCTGCCATTGATGCTCGACCTCACCGGCGAAAGCCCCGCCTTCGCCACGGCCGAGGTCCTGCGCGTGTGCGCCTCCCGGTGCCTGAACGACAACGGCCTGCCCCTCGCCAGAGCCCTCTTACACACCAACGCAGCCGCCACGGCGCTGGACGTGGAGTACCCCCGATGGATGCTGCGGGTGCTACGCCGCTTCGGCCCGGCCGTCTGGTCCGACATCGTGGCGTGCGTTGAGACGCAGCTGCCCATCTCGGCCGTCCACGACTTCGTTCGTCTCGCGCAACTCGACACCGTAGAAGACGCCGTGTTCCTCGCCAGACACTTCTACGTCTTCCTCGCCACCGACGACGGCAGTTCCCAAGAGTTGAAGGCACTGCTGGCCCACCCCGACTGGCGAACCCGCGCCGCCCTCGCCGAGGGCATCCGAGCGGGCCACGCGATCCCACACGACACCATGATCTCGATCATGGAGTCGTTGGTCACGGACCGCGACTACAAGGTCCGCGCCGCCGTCGCCGAAGCCGTCGGCCGCTCGACCGCACCCGGCGTGGAACACCTCCTCGACACTCTCCTCGACGACCGGAACTGGCACGTCCGCGAGCGTCTCCTCCAAGGGCTTGCCGCCCGAGCTGGAGACGACTCGGCCGCCGAACTGGTCGTCAGGGGCCAGGCAGCATGGCGAAACGGTCCCCGAAACATCCGAGTTGCCGCGCAGCGGCTCCTACTCAAGTCCGGCAGACAACCGATCCAAGACGACGACTCATCTCGCAGTGCCCTGTTCGGCCTGCTTCGAGAAATCCGCACCGGTGCCCTGCGGCTGCCCACTAACGTCCAATCCGCCTTGCTCAGCCAGGGTGTCGCCTCGGCCGACTGGCTCGTTTGCACTGAAGCGAACCTGCTCGACCGGCACGGCACAGCCACGAGCACAGCGGCAGGCATCAGCAAGGAAGCCTTCCGCCGTCTCCGAGACGGACGCGCACTCCAAGTCGCGCTCGATGTCCGCGACGTCGACTACGCCATCGCCGTCGCGCAGGCCGCCGCCACCGCTGGCGTGCAGTTCATCGAGATCGGCGACCCGCTCATCAAAAGCGTCGGCATCCGAGCCATCAGCGCCATCAAGCAGCGAACCCCTGGTGCGTGGATCGTCGCCGAGATGATGTCCGCAGACTGGGGACGCGACCAGGTGGTCCTCGCGGCCGAGGCCGGAGCCGACGTCGTGCTGCTCATCGGACCCGCGAGCATCGCCAGCGTGTCCGCAGCCGTCGAAGCGAGCAAACGGCTCGCCGTCCCCATCATCATCGACGTACCCGAGGGCCGGCTGATCCAAGGCTGGGTCCAGGACATGGAACGCGCGGGCGTCGACGGCTTCGCCATCACCACGAACATTGACCTGGGCGTAGCCGGCTTCCACCCCCTCGACCAGGCGCAACTGATCAGGTCGTGGACCAAGCTGCCAGTCGCGGTCTCCGGTGGCTTCGAACCCACCGACATCGAAGCCAGCCGACGACGCTCATGGGACATCCTCGTTGTCGGTCGCGGAGTCACCGACTCCCTAGACCCCGCGGCCGCCGCGCGGGACCTCGCCGCATCGATCGAGCTCACCGAAGGAAACCGCTCATGATCATCACCCCGCTCACAGTCGACCGGATCCCCGACCTCGAGAAACTGCTGGCACTGGGAGAGCCATACATCAGATTGCGGGGCTCATCGGACTACTGGCTGTACGCCACGCTGTTCGCCAACACCTGCCCACTCGCCATCATCGACGGGCAGGTCGCCGGCAGCGTGATCGCCTTCCGAAGCCAGGTCGACCCATCACAGATCTACCTGCAAGACGTGATGACGCACCCCAGCCACCGCCGTCAAGGGGTCACGCGGGCGCTCGTGGAAGAGGTTCATCGCCAAGGCGCCCTCTGGGGATGCCGGCGCCTGTTCCTCACCTCGGAACCCGACAACCACGCCGCGCACGGTGCGTGGCTCGCCTTGGGCTTCAGCAACATTCCCGGCGACACCATGGAGGCGGGCGTATCCGTGGTTTACGACTTCAAGGGGCCGGGGAAGCACCGCGCCGTGTATGAACGACAGATTGATGCCTAGCGTCAAGCGGCCTGCACAGGACGTCACCGCCGCACCGCACGGCGAACCGGGCGACGGGCAGACAGTACCCGGCGGCGGAGAAACCGTCGTGTGGCAGCCTGCCCGTACGAGACGACGCCCGAGTACGGCCACCGGCACGGCCGGAATCCGGGTCTACCGGCACCCTACGTTCCGCAGAACGCGGCGGTGCGTAGCGTCCGGGAGTGAGGGAAGGGCCGCCCGGAGGGGTAGTACGTGGCGCTGCCCGCTGCCGCTTTTCCTCATCCCGCGAGGCGGGGACCGCGTCGCTTTTGTTTGATTTTTTCCGCGACCGCGTCGGCGGCGTTGCGGTGCAGTTCCTTGGTCACGCTTTGGTAGGTGTCGCGGGTAAGAGTGGTCGTGGTGTGGCCGAGTTGCTCGGATACGACCTTGATGTCGACGCCGGCGTCCAGGGCGATTGTGGCGGCGCTGTGGCGCAGGTCGTGTAGCCGGATCGGGGGCAGCCCGGCCTTGCGGATCAGCTTGCGAAAGCGCTGCGTGACCGCGTTGGGGTGCCACGGCTGACCGTCGGGGCGAACGAAGAACAAGCCGCTGTCGGGCCATGCGTCGCCAGCAGCGAGTTGCCAGGCGGCGCGGCGGGCCTTGTAGGCGGTTAGGACCTTCGTCGTGTCGGCGTCGAGGGCGACGTCGCGGTTTCCGGCCCTGCTTTTGGGTGGTTTCTGGACGGCGGTGTAGCCGTGGGTGGCGATTTGGTTGTTGATAGTGGTTTCGCGGCGGTGTAGGCGGACCTCGCTGTCGCGCAAGCCGCAGGCCTCGCCGCGACGGGGCCCGCGGTAGGCCATGTAGTGCCACATCGGGTGCAGGTCGGGGGCGTGTTCGGCGGCATAGTCGAGGAACTGCACGACCTGGGCGTCGGTCCACACCATCACCGGTCCGGGGACCTCCCCGGTGAACTTCCACCGTTGCACGCGTTCGTCCTCCCACACGATCGGTAGGGGCCGGTCGGCGGGGACCTTGACCAGGGCGGCGGGGTTGGCGCCGACGATGAGTTCGTCGGCGAGGGCGTCGTTGATCGCCTT